>JAYTAO010000001.1:0-2339 GCA_043737435.1 Rhodanobacteraceae bacterium
TACTGCCGATGGTAATTTCACTCTGAATTTGGTTGCAAATGTCGTCTACCGATGTAGCGTTAGTGCGCCAGCGCCATACATTGCGCCGACTTTAACGGCGCGCGCATTCGCGTCTGGTGATCGCTTAGATTTTGCTTTGCAGCGCGCATCTGACGTATCGGTTCAGGTGCTCGATCCAGCTGGAGCTGCGCTGTCCTTCAGTGCTGTTATGACCAGCGATGGCACAAATAGTCGGGGGTGCTATGCCTCGCCATGCCGCATACTCGCGGAAACTAATTTACCTAACTTCCTGGCCGTGGACTATCTGTCCAACAGCACGCTGCTGCCGCCGTTGATGATCGGCCCACGCCTTTTTGCAGATGAAACAGTTAACCTGGCGGCGAGCCAGCCGTATATGTTCAGCGGCACGGTCACGCCAAGTAATCTGAGTGGTCGGGTTCGAATCTACACGCCGGCAGGTGTGTTTTTGACTTCAACCGTGATTCGCGGAACCTATTCCATTCCCCTACGAAACGGCAGCTATCGCTATGAGATGGATTTCACTGAGGACTACTATTCAGATAATCCCGCTACAGTTTATCGACCGGTGATTGGTGGCAACATTGTCGTCAACAGTGCGCCGGTCACCATTAATGTGCAGGTGCCGAGCGAATCGCTGCTTAACATCCGCGTTGCAGGACCCTGTCTTGCAGTTACACCCACGTTAAGTCTTGGAATCAAGCAAAACGCCGTTGAATTGGTCAATGGCAACTGGCTTTATCCCGCGCAGTTTTTAGCAAGCCCAGGCCCAGGCCAATGCCGCCTTGAATGGCGCGTGCGGATGCCACTTGGTAATTTTCAAATTACGCCACGTATTACCGGTTGGACCTTGGCGGAGCAAACGTTGAACTTCACAACCCCCGGGCAAAATTGGGATCTAACTGTGGCCGCGCCAACACGCGTCTGGAGCGGGCGTGTGGTTAACGCCGCAGGGCAAGGTGTTGGCGCAAGTGAGATTTTTATGCAAGACGCGGCCCAGCGCTACATTACCAGCTTGACCACATCACCCAATGGCGATTTTTCGCTGCCGTTAGTCGATGGCGCATTGGTTGAGTTTAGCGCTCCACAAGCGGGGCGCAGCGTTCGCAAGCGCGTTCCGATTGCACCCGGTTTTAATCCACCCGCAACGATACAACTTGAAAACATTGACTTTCAAAGCGGCGCAATGGGAAGCCTTGAGCGCCTGTTTGGCGATGGCAATGCTTTACGCTACAACATTGTGTTTGTTGCCGAAAGCTACACCACGCTCAACGAAAGCTACACCGATAGCAACGGTAACGGCACGTGGGATGGCGTGGCGTGGCTAGATTTGAACAGCAACGGAATCTATGACAACGGTGATTATGTGGATAGGCACGGCGCGGCGCCTTGGCCACAAACTGGCAGTAATCCGACCGCGGCGAACGAAGCCTTTGTTGACACCAATGCCGATGGGTTTCCTAATCGCAATGAGCAGTCATTGTTTCGACTTAATAGTGAAAGCTACATGCGTGCGCTTCTGGGTTCGGATGTTTGGGAACGCCATCGTGAAAAATTTAATGCTTATCTTTTGTTCCTGCCCTCGCAGCAAGCGGGCTACGATGTTATTAATCCCGCTGGGCAAACTTTGGT
Source organism: Rhodanobacteraceae bacterium (assembly GCA_043737435.1). Taxonomy (GTDB): domain Bacteria; phylum Pseudomonadota; class Gammaproteobacteria; order Xanthomonadales; family SZUA-5; genus JANNYA01. Next base: position 1,651 of record JAYTAO010000001.1, read on the forward strand.
AAGCCGTAACACGCGCTTTAATGCGGCAATCGATCAAACGCGCGACGTGTTAGGCATTGACTATAACGGCGTTATATCAGCGGCATCGGCAGCTTTGCCAGAAATGGACTTAGCAGTTGCACTGGTCAATCAACCTATTAGTGCAGGACGGGCAAATGCTGGCGGTAACATCGTAGTGTATTACGGCGGTTGGAATCAACTCTCACCCAATGGAACGGTGCAATCCCATGAAATGGGCCATGCGATTGGCAGGCTAGCTGATGAGTACACCGAATTTAGCCAAATTCTCAACGAATGGCCAATTGGGAGCCAGAATTCTGCCCGCACTGCCCGCACCGGCTTGTTGCCTTGGCGTACCGATTTGCCCGCAGGTTTGGTTGGACCTAGTCGCATTCCAGCGGCTAACGGTATTTTTGAGGGCTCAAGTTACGCCCCGGGTGGCGCATATCGACCATCCTACAACTCGAAAATGCGCGGCAATTCGCCTTTGTTCAATGCAGTATCTGCGCGCGCTATTGAAGCACGGTTAGTGCCCTTTGCTGATGGCCCCCCAAATGAGATTGTATTTTCGAGTGGCTTTGAAGGTCGTTAGATCAGGTTCTCATGCCCCACCCCCCCCCAACCCCTGGAGCGAAAAATGCAAACTCTGATGCGTGACCATCCGCGAAAAACCCGTGCGTTCTTGACTT
>JAYTAO010000002.1:0-5900 GCA_043737435.1 Rhodanobacteraceae bacterium
CTCGAACCGCATCACACGGATCCATCTATCGACTCTCAGCTGATCCGCTTAATGGTGCAACACGCACCACCCGAACAAACCAAAGCGTATCTGGCACAAGTATTGATTCGAGCGCCCGCGCATGTGCAAGCCGCCCACTTACTTGGCGGGCTAGAGCTTAGCGCGCAATCCGCGCGCGCTAGCGATGCTTATGTGCGCGAACTTTTTGACGGCTACGCCAGCCGCTACGACGTCCATATGACCGAACAAATGGGCTATGTCGTACATAAATTACTCGCGCAGCGCATCATCGAGCTGATCCCGATAAGCACAAGTTTGCCCGCACCGCGCGTTCTGGATTTGGGATGTGGCACCGGGCTTTTGGGCTCGGAGCTGCCAGGCTATGCGTTAACTGGAGTCGATCTTTCGCAGCCCATGCTTGAGCTTGCATTGACGCGAAATTATCTGCGCCTCGTGTGCGCGGAGTTGGGTAGCTTCCTAAGGGAATCAGCGGAAGCGGAATTCGATGCCATCGTCGCTGCGGACACTTTTATTTATTTTGGTGATGTCAGCGAAATCATGCGGCAATCGGTACGCGTGCTGCGCCCCGGCAGTTGGCTCATTTTCAACGTTGAAACGCCAAGTTTGCCCACTCTCAACGGCTTTGAACAAACGCCGGTCGGGCGTTATGGGCACGAAACCGCTTATTTAGAGCGAATAGCGCGCGAAGTCGGCTTATTGGAAATTAGCACGCAAGCGATCATGCCCAGGCGCGAAGCCGGTGTTGCAATGACGGGGTTTATGTTTTCCGCAAAGCGCGATTAGTAAGTCGGTTCGGCCTTATTAACGCCCTATGCCAGCAGCATTGGCCAGCAAGTATGGGCTGACCATCCGCTCTCGTGGCCGCACTGGTGCAGCGAAATTATTTTTATGCGCGTCAGCGTACAGAAGGCACGTGCCCAGTGTTCTATCTTTGCCTCCCCGACATCAAAAACTGATGCGGTACCTACATCAAATAAGATAAGGAAAACTTTATGTCGCACCATAATCAAGTCCAAAACGCCAAAGAACTTGCCAGTGGCATCTCTAATGAATTTAAAAGCTTCCTCGGCGACGTGGAAGATTTAGTTAAAGAAACCACGACCCTTACAGGTGAAGATTTAACCCGCGCCAAAGCCAAGCTGAGCGCACGTATCGTTGCTGCCAAAGAAAGCGTTACTGCCGCTGGCGCTGCGATTAGTGAAAGCGCGCGCAATGCTGCGACCGCCACCAACGAATATGTTCACGATCAGCCCTGGAAATCGATCAGTATTGGTGCCGGGTTCGGTTTGTTACTAGGCTTTGTCCTCTCGCGCCGCAGCTGAGATAGAGCCCCGCCATGAACCCATCGTTTGAGTTCAACCCGCTGAGCGCGTTCCGTTTGTTGCGCTCCGCGGGTGGCGCACTGTTGGCGCAAGCTGCGCTGCACAGCCAGCTTGCGCGTGTGGAATGGGCAGAAGAAAAAATTCGACTTACTCGTATCGCAATTGCGGCAATCCTCGCGGTGCTGAGCGCATTGTGCTTGCTTTTACTTGGCAGCCTAATTGTGTTGGCGTTGAGCTGGAATACGCCCTACCAGATAGCGGTGGTTGTCGCAGTGCTTTTAGCCTACGTAATTTTACTCGCAGTTTGCTCGCGCATTCTTATCCGACAAATTGCGCTTGGCGCGCTTAGTTTTGCTGCAACGCGGGAAGAAATTGCTGCTGACTTGGCGATGTTGAAGGCAAGATTATGAGCCTCGTTTCTAAAAATAGCTCTGAAATTAAAGCCGTTACGCCCTCGCTGGAAGATCAACGATTGGCATTGCGGCGACAGCTTGCCGATCAGCGCGAAGTGATTGCATTTCGGCTAACGCCGGGCAATCAGTTGCAGCGCGCTGACACTAACACGAGCACCAGTTTAACCTACCCGCGCAGCTTGACCATGCGCTTACTTAGGCAGAATCCTGAGCCGGTAATCAAGCTGGCCGTAGGCTTGGTCACTTGGTTGCTGGGTAAGCGCTTTTCCGGTGTACTTCAAGAGGGCATGCAATTTCTCAAAATGGTTCGCATGGGCGCTACGTTTCGCTAAACAAATCCCTGGAGTCGTGTTTTGACTGAGCAAATAGCGCCAACTGATGAAAACAATGCATTGGCTGCGGCCAATCTGCCCGCGATTCCCGATGCCGCTGCTGCCACAACGGTTACGGTTGCACCACTCGTTGTTGAGGTGCCTATCGCTGTCGTTGACAGTGTGCAGGCGGCAGTTGACACCGTAATCGCGACACCCAGATCAAACCCTCGAGCATTTGCAAGCTCCTGGGCCGTTAAGGGATTGTTTTTACTCGCGATGATCACCTCGCTTAAATTGGCGCGGGAACTGCTACTGCCCGTGGTTACCGCATTGATCCTTAGTTTAGTTTTCTTGCCCGTAGTGCGCGGCATGCGCAAGCTTTTTATTCCGGCACCAGTGGCTGGTGCCATTATCGTTATCGGGGTGTTCGCCCTGATGTCCACCGGGGTTTATAATTTAGCTGCGCCCGCAGGCGACTGGTTGGCGAAGGCTCCGCAAAGTCTGAAAGAAATCGGTACCAAGCTGCGCAAAGTGGCAGGCTCAGTGCACGATGTTGCCACCGCGACAGCGCAGGTGCAAAGTATGACTCAAGCGATGGCAACCGGCATACCCGGTAAAGTGCAGGAAGTTGCGGTGCAAGGCCCTTCCATGGCCGGCACTGTTTTAGGCGCCGCGCAAGAGTTCTCGGTAAATGCGGCGCGCACCTTTGTGCTCCTGTATTTTTTGCTGGCCTCAGGCAATATATTTTTGCGTAAAGTCGTTGCCGCAACGCCCCGTTTTACCGATAAAAAACGCGAGATCGATATTGCCAACCAAGTAGAGACGGCGGTGTCTAGCTACTTGTTTACCGTCACGCTGATCAACATCGCACTAGGTGCCGCGGTCGCGCTCGCACTGTATTTGATGGGTGTGCCAAACCCGGTGTTGTGGGGCGTGATGGTGGCGCTTTTCAATTTTGTTCCGTATCTGGGCGAGATGACCAGCATCGTCATATTGAGCATTGTTGGCTTGCTAACTTTTGACGAACTATGGCGCAGCATGATGGTGCCCATTGTGTTTTATCTGCTTTCCGCCATTGAAGGTTACTTGATCACGCCGATGGTGCTGGGCAAGCGGCTGAGCCTTAATCCAGTCGTGATCGTCTTGTCTGTGCTGTTCTGGGGTTGGATGTGGGGAATTCCGGGCGCGCTGCTTGCGGTGCCCATTTTAATTGCCATTAAAACCACCTGTGATCGCGTCGATTCGCTCAAGCTTGTGGGCGAGTTTATTGGCGATTAGTGGCGTCGTAGGCAGGATTACGAACTGGAGCCGTCTAAACATACCTGATCCCGCCCTCGATGTTTGGCCAGATACAGTGCGGCATCCGCGCGTGATAAAGCTGCGTTGGGCGCGTCTGACGCTTGCACCATAGCCAAGCCGATGCTAACAGTCATCGCTATTTCGCGGTCCTTCCAGCGCACGGGCGTTTGCCGCACCTGCGCGCAAATTCGTTCCGCGATCCCCATCGCATTCTGGGCGGTGCACTGGTACAGGAGCACAACAAATTCTTCGCCACCGATGCGGCCAAGGTCGTCCGCACGCCGGGGGCGCCGACGGTCAACATTTTTGCGCAACACATCCTGCGCGGTTTGTGCAAAATGTAGCAGGCAATGATCGCCCGCATCATGACCATACTCATCATTAATGCGTTTGAAGAAATCGAGATCACAGTAGAGCAACGCACAGCCTTCCACTGCGTTTTGCTGCGCGCGCTCCTGCGCCTGTTGCAAGCGTGCCAGCAAGCCACGTCGGTTGAGCTGATTGGTTAGTGGATCGTGTTCGGCGCTGTTGCGTGCGTCGTCACGCTCTAGGCGCAAACTCAGCGCGCGATCTGCCATGCCCAGCGATAAAACCAAGGCTTCAAATGCCGCCAAAGGCAGCAAAAAGGGTGTCACGCCTGCCGAGTCGTCAATAAAAACAGCATAAGCGGTCGCAAGGATACCGCCTAATACCAGCGGCAAAGAGCTGGCTAAATAATAGTGCGCGGATCGTTTTCCGTGCCAGCTCAGTAGGATTGCGCAGGCCAAAACCAAAATGCAGGCGACCGCGGTGACGACGTTGGAGGCGTGAGGCGCAAAAGCAAGTGCGGACTTTAGCTGCGGAACCCGATATAAAATTGTAATTGCTGAAAAAAATAGGTTGAGCAACGCAACGCGTTCAAGCCATTTGATTAGGCTTTGCCAGCCTGGGCGATAGGCAATGGAATGCGCTAAATCAAGAAAAACTATGGCAAATTTGCAGGAACAAAAAACCGAAACACCGAGCGCGAAATCCCCGATCATATGAGTTAGCAAAGGCGTTCCTGGCAGGGCCTCTAACCAGCGAAATAGAGTACCGTTTGCGCGCAACTCAAACACCGCGAAGGCTACAACATGCCCGGAATACCAAAGATAGACTCTATCGCGAAGCGTTACAGCAAAAAATAGCGCAGATAGCGCCATCGCAAAGATGATTGCCAGACACACGGTTTCAAATTGGCTGCTTTGCAGTACCTTTTCCCGAAACAGCGCTTCAGGATAGAACTTTAAAAACGTTTGGGAAAACTCTCCTGCGTTGCTAGAGCCGGTCAAACAAAACATCCAACTCTGTCCAGGATCAAGCTTGCGCGGCAATTCAACACTTAGGTTAGCGCTGCCAAATTGAAACGGCCTTTCAGGCCTTGAACGGGACAGCGTACTTTCAAGCCTACGCGCGGCGGCGTTAGTATTCGCGGACGCGACTGAGAATTCTGCGTCACTGACGAAAGCAAAAAGCAGCTCCTTCACTCTTAGGTGTTCCACAGAAGCAATCCAACTGCCGCTTAACGTAATGGGTTCGGCGCTAACTAGCCGCAGCCAGAGCTGTCCAGGGCGAATTATTGGGCTGTTTGCTTTGGCACTCAGCCAATTTGGCGCACGCGCAGGCGCCAGTACCTCAGCTAACTGGTTACAGCCTAAGTTGCCGTCAAAATACTGCAACTGCCACTGCGGCACACGATCCGACTCGTTGACCTCCGCCATGCTCACTGAGCTGAATAACAGCGCAACTAGCCCAAGCAGCCAGCGTAAAGTCAGATTGAGTTCGCGCAATGTCGATTTCAAATGAAGGCGCTCACTTAGGCACAAGGCACGATTTTGCCGTGTCGCTGGCTGCAAAAGCCAGCGCTAAAAAGCCGCGCGCTTTACTCCTAGCCTAAAAAATTACCGCCGGAAATTTAGCGCTGCCCTAGCACCCGCCAAAGTGCATGCCCCGAGCGCGCGTATTTAGCCTCAAACAAACTCAGCGCTTGCTTTTCTGCATCAATCACGATTTGCTCTATTAGCGCATTCCACCCAGACGCCTGCAGCGCAAACGCAAACTCTTGGGCATAGATCAACCAATTTGTGCGCAGCTCAATTTGATCCGTCACGCTCAGCAGCGCTGGCCAAATCGGGTGTGCGTGCCAGCGCCGCTTTAGATGTTCGGGTTTCGGCGAAGGGTTTGGGTAAAATAAATAAATTTTTGCTGCGCGCAGCTTATCCCCGCGCATCAGTCGCAATAAATCGTACTGGTCGCCGCGCAAATGTAGGCAATTGTTTGGAAGTGCCTTCGGCACTTTGCGCAGGCGCAAGCTCGAGCGATCTATTCCTAACACGCCCGAAGCGGGATAGCGCTGCGCCAAATTTTGGCTGCTTTCCCCGGTGCCGCAACCTAGATCTAAAATCAGCGACGAATGCACTGCCGCAAAAGCCTGCACCTGCGGCCAAATCGCGTGCGAAAACGGCGCGATCGGTGTTTGATCGGCATGGTCATGATGCCGCTCGAGCACTTCA
>JAYTAO010000003.1:0-2337 GCA_043737435.1 Rhodanobacteraceae bacterium
GTGCGAATTTGAAACTCTAATTCGGTGTGGTCATATTTCCCTGCGGCATTGCGGATCCCCAACATAAAGCGCTCCTTCGCCGTCATCACGCCTAAAGTAAACAGCAATGGCCCCATGCTCGCTTGGGTTTCGTCACTTTTTGGGCGCGCCACGTCGCTAAGCTTCGCCCAAAGTGCGCCGTGCTGCATCAAGCGCATGTAAAGATGGCTGCGGTTAAAGCCGCGGCAGCGAAAGCTATTATTGCCGCGATCAATGCGCACCGACTCGTTATTTGGAAAGCGCAAATCAAAAATTCCAGGCTCGGGTTGCATCAGCGCATCTAAAAATGCAGGCATATCTGGACTACCGGCGAAGCCACGCGGATCGGTGACGATTTCTGCGGCTTTGACCACGGCAGCTTTCAAATCCGCCGTTTTTAGATCACGCGTCGGCAGCTCGCCTAGCCGCAGCCCGCCGAGCGCGGCACGCACCACGGTTTTCGCGATCGGCCTACCCGCCACTGGTGCTAATGCCATTGGCAGAACCGGCTTATTGATCGTACTAGCTGCAATTCGCGGTGCTGGCGCGCTGGCAAGTTCCGTCAACATGCGCTTAAGCGCACCTAGCACGATTGGGCGCGACAAACTAGCGCGCACGGTGCCGCTCGGCGCAATTAGATCAAGCGCACTCAAACGCGTCGTATTCGGTACCAGCCGCCAAGTGCCTGGGACGCTGCCCGAGTGCACACGCAAAACGCCCTCGTGCGTCGGATCCAGCAGCGGCACCAAGCCCGCAAGCATGCGTTGCTCAGCCGCACTCAGCGCAGAAATATCGACGTCAAGCTCAACCATGGCGCTGCCTCACTTTGGAAAACTTCGTTTTAGCATCGCAATGTATCCGCATTGGGCGGATTGCTACGCTATTAGTAAATAAATTATTTCGCCTACAGCTTTAACTGCGTTCAAAATTTAATCCGACCGGTCAAAATATCTTTGAACATCACCCAGTCGCCAGCAAAACTATACAACGGATGCTGGAAAGTAGCAGGCCGATTGTGCTCAAAAAAGTAGTGTCCCACCCAGGCGAAACCGTAGCCACAAAATAACGCAGCCAAGCACCACCACGCGTTACCGGTTACTGCGGCTCGTAATAACAGCCCAAGCACGCCAATAGATCCAACAAAATGTAAGCGCCTGCATGGCAAATTTTGGTGTTGGCTCAGATAAAACGGATAGAACTCAGCAAAATTGGAAAATTGCGACATTTGGACAATTCCTTTTAAGGCTCAACGCTTTGCCTTTACTGTAGCAAAAGTAACCAGCTTCGCCACCTCGCCGGGCGCAAATCCATTTCCAATTGCTGATGCACAAGGATTCAGCGCAAACGCATGTATCCACGCGCCGCTGACATACACTGCGGCACTTTATTGTCCACATCCCTATTCGTATTTATGACCCACCCACAAACGCAACTGCAGACTCAGTTTTACCGTATCTCGCATCGCGGGACTAGCCATGCTCAAGGCTGAATCACTGGCGAAACGCTACGGCGCACGTACGGTCGTACGGGATTTTTCCTGCCAAGTCAGCCCTGGTGAAATTGTCGGGCTACTCGGCCCCAATGGCGCCGGTAAAACTACTTGTTTTTACATGATTGTCGGCTTAGTGCGCCCGAACTCCGGCAAAATTTTGCTGGACGGCAAAGATGTCACGCATTTGCCCATGCATGCCCGCGCCCTAGCCGGGGTTGGTTACTTGCCGCAAGAGGCCAGCGTTTTTCGCAAACTCAGCGTTGCAGACAATGTTCGCTTGGTGTTGGAGCTCAACCCACGTTTGAACGCCAAGCAGCGCGACACGGAACTTGACCGCTTGTTAGGCGAGCTGCAAATTGAACATATTGCCGATTCTTTAGGAATTTCTTTGAGCGGCGGCGAGCGGCGGCGCGTTGAAATTGCGCGCGCGCTTGCCGCGCACCCGAAATTTATTCTCCTGGACGAGCCCTTCGCGGGCGTAGACCCCATAAGCGTTGGGGAAATTCAGAAAATCGTACAACAGCTCAAGAAACTGGGCATAGGCGTGCTGATTACTGATCACAACGTCCGGGAGACGCTCGGCATTACAGATCGCGCCTATGTGCTTAATGACGGCGTGGTGTTGGCCGAAGGTAAGCCTGATGCGCTGACCGAACACCCGAAGGTGATTGAAGTGTATTTAGGGCAGAGTTTCCGGCTTTAGTCAAAAACTTAGGTTTTCGATGACCGCCCGGTTGAGTGAGTGGTTTTTGTTCATGCTCGGATGAGTAAATAGTTCCATTCGCGCTAAGCTTGCCGAAGCGCAGAAACGTATGGTTCCTAACGAA
>JAYTAO010000004.1:0-2337 GCA_043737435.1 Rhodanobacteraceae bacterium
GTGAGCCTTTTGCCAAACGCAATTCCCGGTAGTTCAATAAACCGCCAAGAAAGCCAGCTGACCAAAATCAACAAAATGGTGCAGATGCCCAGCAGAATACTGTTGCGATGTGCGCCGATTTCCTGGAGCTGGGGAAATAGTTTAAGCGCGCCAATTAAGGGTAAATGCCACAAATACAGGCTATAGCTAATATTTCCAAAAAAACGCATCAGGCGATTGCCAAGCAAGGCATCGGCCCAGCTGGAACCCAGGCTTGCGCCCAGCACACCGCAGGCAATCACGGCACTGAAAAACGGCGTATAGCTGTAGGACATCCAGCCGCCACTCCAGTAGAACATCCAAAAATGATAAAGAAGCACCATAGCGATGCCATATCCAAGCAACATAAGCGCGGTGAGGGCATTCGCTAGGGCTTTTTGTCGCGCGTTAGAGTTGGCTCTGTGGGCGTTAAAATGACTCGACTGTGTCATTAAATAATGCGAAAGATATGCCGCAAACATGCCGAATCCGAACGAATCCAGCACTCCGGGCAACAAAGAGACACGCGTGTATAGCGGCATATCAGTCGCCAAATAGACGAAATAAATGGCATAGCGATAGCTCAGCATCACGCCTAAACAGATAATTAAGAGCGCGAGGCCGCGTCCTGGTTTTAATAGCACCGCGAAAAGCGGCAAAATTAGGTAGAACCCGAACTCAATTGGCAAAGTCCACCACGCGCCATTAATACCTGCAATGAATTTTGGCGGACTAAAAAAGGTCATGGTCAAATGCGCAATCCAACTGGCTGCGTCCGGTGGATAGCTACCAAATTGAAAAAAATAGGCGAGCAGTACAAGGATGATGAGTTGCGCGTAATAGGCCGGAAATACCCGCATGACGCGGCGGGTAAAATATGCCCCTAGGTTGATTTTCCGACTACCCTGATTGCTATTAGCGCTTTGCGCTAAAACAAATGGTCGCGCCAACAAAAAGCCACTTAATACAAAAAAGATCGGCACACCCAGCCAACCAAAAGTGAAAACCCAACTGATGTCGAATGACCAGCTAAAAGGCAAAATAATGACTGGCGCGGAAACTTGTAATGCCCAAAAGTGATAGACAAATACCCACATAGCCGCAAAACCCCGCAGGCCAGTCAGCGCCGCGACTTCATTTTGGTAGCCTACAACCGGAAGGCGCTCTAATTCAGGGTGCGGCATTAGCGATGACGAGTATGCTTGTTTCCAGCCCGCAGCGATCACTGCACCCGCATCATGTCGACAAAGCGCGCAAACAAGCCTTCCACGTCACATGGGCCAGGGCTGGCTTCAGGGTGGCCTTGAAAACTAAACGCCGGGGCGTTGGTTAGCTCAATGCCTTGGTTGGAGCCGTCAAAAAGCGAGCGGTGGGTGACGCGAATGTGGCTCGGAAGGCTGGTTTCATCGACAGCAAAACCGTGGTTTTGGCTGGAAATCATCACGCGACCAGTGGCCAAATCCTGCACCGGATGGTTTGCGCCGTGGTGGCCAAACTTCATTTTTACGGTTTTGGCACCTGCGGCAAGGGCAAGCAGCTGATGCCCTAAGCAGATACCAAATATCGGCAGCTTCGCTTCGAGTAATGATTGAATCGCATAAATGGCGTAATCGCAAGGTGCTGGATCACCGGGGCCGTTGCTCAAAAACACTCCGTCGGGCTTGAGCGCCAGCACTTCGGCGGCACTTGTTTGCGCGGGCACAACGGTCACTCTGCAGCCGTGCTGCGCGAGTAAGCGCAAAATATTGGTTTTCACGCCAAAATCGAACGCGACGACGTTAAGTAATGCGTCCGTATCACTATTGCTTGAAGCGCAGGAGGTGCCTAAATCGAAAACGCCCCCAGTGTGCTGATAGCTTTGCGTGCAACTCACCACTTTCGCCAAATCGAGCCCTGAAAGCCCGCCAAATTCACGCGCGGCGGCAAGTGCTCGCACATAAGCGTCTGGGCTTTTCGCATCGACTCCGGCCAAGATGCAGCCACTTTGAGCGCCGCTAGCGCGCAGGTGGCGCGTCAGCTTGCGCGTGTCGATATCCGCAATGGCGCAAATTCCGCGCTCAATGAGATAGGCGTCTAAGGCTTGCGTCATGCGCCAATTACTGGCGAGACGCGGCAGATCCCGCACGATTAAGCCAGCGGCATAAATCTGCGCGCTTTCGGCGTCATTTAGATTAACGCCGACGTTGCCAATATGCGGGTAGGTGAGGGTGATTAACTGTTGACAATAGCTTGGGTCCGTCAGTATCTCTTGATAGCCGGTCATGGCGGTATTGAAAACCACTTCGCCGACAGTAATTCCTTCACTTCCTATGCTGCGGC
>JAYTAO010000005.1:0-2330 GCA_043737435.1 Rhodanobacteraceae bacterium
GAACTAGACGAGCAGCATCCCGCCAGTGCGGAACTGGCAGGCAAGCTAATGCATTTTAATGAAAGCCAAGCGCGCCCCTATGATTTTACCGCGGTGCGGCTAGCGATCTTTGATGCGCAGGGCAAACTCCGCGCGGGTTTGCTGGGCGCGACTGGCTGGGCGTGGTTGAATATCGACATCTTGTTCGTTGAAGCGGCGCATCGCCATTCCGGGCTGGGGCGGGAGTTGGTGCAGCGCGCCATCGAGATCGCCCGCACACGCGACTGTATCGGCGCGATGCTGGACACGTTTGATTTCCAAGCGCGTGGCTTTTATGAAAAGCAGGGTTTTAGTGTGTTTGGTGAGTTAGCTAACATGCCGCCTGGGCATGTGCGCTACTGGATGCGGCGCGGGATTTGAGGCGTTTTGCCAAAACATAACACTTGAATCAAAGGTTCTGCGCCGCCAATAACTGCGCTGCCAAATCCTCCAGCGCCCGATTCAAACGCGCGGTTGAGCGGGTTCGGCGAATCGGCTTTTGCTTTAAGCCACTCCAGATCGTGCGGTGCGTATCGCTCAGCACTTTTTCGTTCAACTTCAAGCCATGGCGCGCCAGCATTTCATTGACTTTGCCGCGATGCGCACGAAAGTCTTGCAGCGTTTTTTGGTAGGCGTGTTCGGCTAAATGCTGGCGGCTGGCGAAGCTAAATTCGTTGGTAAAAAACATCTTGCCATCATCGGCGTCGGGCTCCACCAACAGCAAGTCAGAGTGCTCGTATTTTTGATCGTATTTCGCCAAGCCGACCTGCATGCGCGATTGCAAAAGGGAGCGAAACATTTGCGACAGCACCGCGGGCAAGCCGCTTCGCACCAGTGAAGGGAGTTTGACCTTCCCCGAGGCGAGCGCACGATTGGCATCGTAGGGAACCAGTGGATTGAGCCCAATCACCAAATCCACGCCTGCCTCGAGCACCACGGAGGCATTGAGCGTGCGTTTGAGCGCACCGTCGACGAAATGCCGTCGCTTGATTTCTACCGGCGGATACAGCCCAGGTAAGGCGCTGGAGGCCTGAATCGCCTTACTGATTGGCACATCGTCATAGCCTGGGCCGCCAAAAAGTACGGTCTGCCCGGTGTCGATTTCAACCGCAACCACACTTAACGGGCGGTCTAATTCGCGAAAATCATTGCTGCGCCCGCCGGTGGTGAATAGTTTGCGCAAAAAGCGCTCCACTTCATCGTTGTCAAACAAGCCCGTGGGCAGCAAGGCACCAAATTTGCCCAGTGAATCTGCCAGCTTTGTCGAGAATGGGTTTTTAATCATCGAAACCGCGACTGCCTGCAGTACCCGCGGCAGCTGCGCCAAGCGCAGCGCGAATTCCCCGAGCGCTGGTTTTAAAAAAATTCCGGGGTGAAACTGGTGTTCGGCGTCCTGTGCACTCAGCAAAATGCGGCACATCTCGGCGGTGTCAATGCGATTCGCCAATGACGCCGCCATAATGGCACCCGAGCTAACGCCCACGTAGGCATCCAAGCGCGTCAATGTCGCGCCGTCAATCAGCTCTTCCAAGGCGCGCAGCGCGCCTAGCTCATAAATGCCGCCAATCGGCCCGCCGCCCGCCACCGCCAAGCCAATTTTATGGCGCTGCGTCAGTGGCCGTGGGTTGGTTGCACATTGGAAACTCAGCATAAGCCAGATCTTGCAGCGATTAGTTGGACCCGAGTGTAGGCAATTGCATTGGATGCGGCGCTCCATTCAAGCTGAACTCACCTGCGCAATCAGCAAAGTTCACAAATGCGCGGCAGGGCGAAATTGCGTTTAAGCTTCGAACAATTATTCGTTCGTCGTGCTCTCATGGCCCTTTTTATTACCGACCAATGCGTCAACTGCGATGTTTGCGAGCCTGTGTGCCCGAACGGCGCAATTTACGCGGGCACCAAGCTGTATCACATCACGCCCAAGCTGTGCACCGAGTGCGTCGGGCATTTCGAGGTGCCGCAGTGTGTGGAGGTGTGCCCGGTCGAGTGCATTTTTATTGACCCGGAACATATCGAGACGAGTGCGCAGTTACAGTTGAAGTATCGTGGGCTTGCAAGCGCGGTTCAAAATGATTTGGAAACATAGGCGTTCCACTGACCTGGGATTTCGCCATTGCGAACTCAATTGGTCATAGTTCATGGTCAAACTAATCCCTAAAATTCTCAAACTGCAGCGGCAATTCGAGCTCGGTGCTGCGAATTAGTGCCATCGCCATTTGCAAATCGTCTTTTTTCTTGCCCAATACGCGCAGTTTTTCGCCTTGGATTTGGGTATCGACTTTGAGCTTCGCCTCTTTTAACAGCGCAATAAT
>JAYTAO010000006.1:0-5879 GCA_043737435.1 Rhodanobacteraceae bacterium
GCTGCACAGCTACATGGCGTTTATGACAGCCCGCCGCGCCTAGAAATATTGTGCGCTGATGCTGGCCTGCGCAATGCGCGTCTGGTGCTGATGGCAGCGACCCGGCAAGTGTTGAAAAATGGGCTTGGGCTTTTAGGTGTTTGCGCACCGGATTCTATGTGATGCGCGCAAGCAATCATTTGTTAAAAACTATTGGGGAATAGCAGTGGCAAAAAAGAATCAAGCGGTACGCAATACCAACCACAAATCACCGTTGCCTGCGTGGGTGTGGCTGTTGACGGGCTTCGCGGCCGGAATCGCGCTGAGCGCGCTACTGATCTTTCGGGATTACTCAAAAGAAAAAGCACTTGCCAACGTGCCCAAGCCCGCACCCGCTGCAAGTATTAGTGAAATGGCGCGTGGCGATGCGCCGGATACCCCTAACCAAGCGCCTGCGGCAGTCGCCGACGATAAGCCCAAATACGATTTTTATACCGCTCTTGCCGAGCGAGAAGTCATTATTCCTGACACCGAAATTCGCGCACAGACCGCTAAGCCCGAGGTGCAAGCGGACGCCAAAGTGCGCTATTTCTTGCAGCTGGCGAGCTTTCCGCAAGCCGAGGATGCCGATGCGCTGAAGGCGCGTTTGGCGCTGAGTGGGGTGCAGGTACAAATTAGCGAAGTCACCGTCAACGGCAAACTTTGGCATCGTGTGCGGCGCGGCCCATTTGCCGCGATTGCTGCGGCCGATACCGCTAAGCGGGATTTGATGCAAACCAATATTTCCTCGACTTTGGTACGGGAAAACATTCAGTGACGACGGTTTTAGTGGTCGGCTCCGGGGGTCGCGAACATGCGCTGGCCTGGCGCATGAGCCTTGACCCTGGGGTTCAGCGGGTGTTGGTGGCACCGGGTAATGCTGGCACGGCGCGCACGCCCAAGTTAGAAAACGTAGCGGTTGGCGCGACCGACATCACCGCTTTAATTGCGCTGGTACGGCGCGAGGCGGTGGATTTCACCGTGATCGGTCCAGAAACACCCCTGAGTTTAGGCGTTGTCGATCAGTTTCAGGCGCAGGGTTTGCCCGTATTTGGGCCGCGTAAAAATGCTGCTGAGTTAGAAAGCTCAAAAGCATTCACCAAGGATTTTTTGGCGCGCTATCAGATTCCCACGGCCGCCTATCAAGTGTTTACCGAGCTAGCGCCCGCTTTGGCCTACATTGACAAGCAGGGCGCGCCGATTGTGGTGAAAGCCGATGGCTTGGCCGCGGGCAAAGGTGTGGTGGTAGCCACCAGTATCGGCGAAGCAAAGGCTGCGGTAACCGACATGCTGGGCGGGCGTTTCGCCGGTGCCGCAGGCGCGCGGGTGGTGATTGAAGAATTTCTAAGTGGCGTGGAAGCCAGCTATATCGTCATCGCGGCGAATCTGGATTTCGTGCCGATGGCCACCAGCCAAGATCACAAGCGTGTCGGCGCGGGTGATACCGGGCCGAATACCGGCGGCATGGGCGCGTATTCGCCGGCACGCGTGGTCACGCCGGAAATTGAAGCGCGGATACAGCGCGAAATTATTGCGCCAACGCTAGTCGGCATGGCCGCCGAAGGCAGGCCATTCACCGGATTTTTGTATGCCGGTATTATGATCGACGCGCAAAATAATCCACGGGTGTTGGAATTCAACACCCGCATGGGGGATCCGGAAACTCAACCCATCCTCGCGCGTTTAATTTCACCGCTACTGCCGGTGCTGCAAGCAGCGGCAAACAATACGTTGGCTTCGCAAACATTGAATTGGGATGCGCGTGTCGCCTTAGGCGTGGTGCTGTGCGCGGAGGGCTATCCGGCCGAAGTGCGCAAAGGGGATGAAATTACCGGCTTAAACGATAGCGATGACTCAACATTAATTTTTCACGCCGGCACAAAGGCGCGAAGTGATGCAGTACTGACTGATGGCGGCCGTGTGCTGTGTGTCGTGGGTTTAGGCGTGGATACCCAATCTGCAAAAGCCGCCGCGTACAAACGCGCCGAACAAATTACCTGGCCGGGACGATTTATGCGCCCAGATATTGGCTGGCGGGCCGTTTAGTTCGCGGCGGGTGGCTTCGCAATTTATTCGCCTTTGGCAGCTTGCCGTGCCAACTTAAAATACCGGCGCGGCTCGCGCTATCATAAGCGTTCGCTCGCGTGGCGGCGATTCACTTTTTTTCCCCAGCACCAGCCAAGCTAGGAGCTAGCATGAAACGAGTCACTGGCATAGGCGGCATTTTTTTCAAAGCCAAAGACGCTGCTGCGTTACAAGCTTGGTACCAGCGCCATCTTGGTATCGATGTGCAATCTTGGGGCGGCACCGCTTTTAGTTGGGCCGATGATGCAGGTAAGCCGGTTACTGGAACTACCATTTGGTCCATAGCATCGGCGCAAGGGGAGCAGTTCGCGCCCAGCGCGGCAGCATTCATGGTCAATTACCGGGTGGAGGATTTACACGCCCTGGTTAAAGTCCTACGCGAAGAGGGCTGCAATGTTCTGGATAAGATCGACGATTCCGAGTACGGGAAGTTTGCGTGGGTGATCGATCCGGAAGGCAACAAGGTAGAGCTTTGGCAACCGCCCGCTGGGCAATAGTCGACTTAAATCGGCGTGGTTTTCATACTGTATGGCAACTTAAACTGCGACGTCCATCTGTTTGCGATAGACGCTTTCGGCCTTGGGGGATACGCGCCCTGGATCTAGTCGGTCTTGTATTTGTCGTGGCAGCCTTTGCAAGTATTGCCAACTTTGCCAAATTGCACTTTGATTTTTTCGAAATCGCCGCCTTTGGCGAGCGTAGCCAGCGCCGCAGATTCGGTTTCAAAGGCCTTCATTTTGAGCTGAAAATCGGCCCAATTTGTCCAAATTTCTGGCTTTGCTTCGGTTTTGCCCACACCCGAACCGGCTGGAAATCCTTCTAAAAGCATCGGCGCAATTTGCGCAACGCGGTTGGCGTAGCGCTCAAAATCGGCTTTGACATAAGGCGTTTTGCCACGCACCGTATTCGCAAGCGGCATCCAGTTCCAGACCAAAACGTTGTAAGCGCTTTTGCGATAGCGCACCGCGTCCGCAGGTTTAACTTGCGCAAATGCGCTAGAGGCAGACAGAAATGCAGCACCTAATAGTGCTAATTGCGTAACTTTCATCTTCAAATTTCCGTTGTTGGTAGAACTAAAATGGCGGCCTGGGCGTGAGTGTAACTCCAAGCGCAATTCGCTAGATGCCGAAAACCGAAATTTTATTTGACCTTCATGTGGGTTCGTCTGATGCTGTTAAATGCGCGCGTAACGAGCTGGCTTGCGCCCGGATCGCGACGAGCTGCTCGGGGTTCAAGCGCTCCAGTGAGCGCCATTGCATCGCCGCGCGCGGATGTTTGGCAAAGCGCGCTTTATGTTGCGCCAAGAAATCCCAATAAAGCGTGGTAAACGGGCAGGCGTTTGCGCCCACGGCCAGATCCGGCTTGAATTTGCAGCTCCGACAGGAATTGCTCATGCGCTGGATGTATTTGCCGCTGGCACAATACGGTTTAGACGCCATAATGCCGCCATCGGCGTATTGGCTCATGCCGAGCACGTTCGGCAGCTCAACCCACTCAACCGCGTCGACATACACTGCCAAATACCATTCATGCACAGCTTTTGGGCGTACGCCGAACATCAATGCAAACAAACCTGTGACCATCAACCTTTGGATGTGGTGTGCGTAGCCGTATTTTAGCGTTTGCCCAATCACCTCTTTCAGGCACGCCATATCAGTATCGCCGGTCCAATAAAATGCGGGCAGCTCGAGCTGTGCATTAAGCGCGTTCTCGCTGACGTATCCGGGCATGCGCAGCCAGTAAAGCCCTCGCACATATTCGCGCCAGCCCAAAATTTGCCGCACGAAGCCCTCGACTGCGGCCAGCGGCGCTCTGCCAGCACGATATTCCGCGACCGCCGCGGCTACCACTTGGTGCGGCGAAATAAGCTTTAAATTGAGCGCTGCCGACAATTTCGAGTGGTACAAATACGGCTCGTTTTGCCACATCGCATCTTGATATTTGCCGAAAGCACATAAGCGATGCGCAGCGAAATCCGCCAAAGCAGCATCGGCTTGTGCCGGCGTCACAGGCCAATCAAACTGCGCTAAATCGCCTGGGTGCGCGGCGAATTCGCGCGCGACTAGGGCCAGCACTTCGCTGCTGATCGCATCGGCCGGAAATGCTTTTGGTGCCGGTACTATCCCTGGGCCTTGAGCACCAAAACTGCCGCGATTGTCCGCATCATAATTCCAATCGCCGCCTTCGGGTTTGGCCGCCACCATCAAAATATTTTCGCGCTTACGCAGCATCCGATAAAAATGTTCAAGACGAAATTCCTTGCGCCCGCGCGCCCAGTCTTGGAAGTCTTCCTCCGAGCAATAGAAATGGGTATCGGTCCGTTCGGCGTACGACGTGTTCTTGGCGGCGCACACCGCTTTTAAGTTTTCCCGTACCCGATAATCCCCTGGCTTGGTAAGCAGCACTCGGGCTGGATTAAACTGATCAAGTGCTGCCGCTAATGCCAATTCCAGGCTGGCATGCGCATGCTCCCCCAATCGCAAATAAGTGATCGGATAGGATTTCTGCTGCAGTTCGTCAGCGAAGTGTCGCATCGCCGACAAAAATAACGCGATGCGCGCCTTGTGGCTCCAAACATGGGTGGATTCGTCGGCGACCTCGGCCATCCAAATATGATCTTGAGTGGGGTCGAAGTCATCGAACACACTGGAGTTGCGATCAAGCTGATCGCCAAGAATTATGATGAGATTTCGCATCCCAAATCATTGCAGGCGGCCTGTTGCCGCAAGGTGACGATGCTGCAGCCACAAAAAAGCCCAGATTTCTCTGGGCTCTTCTATGGATACTTAGCCGCAAAAAACGACTTATTTGTCTTTGACTTCGGTGAACTCCGCATCCATGACATCGTCTTTGGGTGCTTCAGGAGCCGCGCCTTCTGGGCCTGCGCCGCCTTCTGCTTTGGCCCGTGTTTGCGCCAATAAGCTTTGCGCCACTTCCATCAGGGCTTGCGATTTAGCTTCAATTTGCGCCTTATTATCAGATTTAACCGCAGCTTCCGCTTCCGCCAACGCTTGTTCAATTTTGGCAATTTGCGCGCCGTCAGTGCCCGACCCGCCGTCTTTCAGGGCTTGTCTAGTGCTGTGGATCAAGCCTTCAGCTTGGTTTCGCGCTTGCACCAATTCGTGGAATTTTTTGTCTTCCTCTTTATTGGCTTCGGCGTCACGCACCATTTGTTGGATTTCAGTTTCGGACAAACCTGAATTCGCCTTGATCTCAATTTTTTGCTCTTTACCGGTTTTCTTATCTTTCGCTTGCACGTGCATGATGCCGTTGGCGTCAATGTCAAAGGTCACTTCGACTTGCGGCATACCGCGTGGCGCGGCTTCGATCCCGGCCAAATCAAACTTCGCCAATGACTTATTAAACTTTGCCTGCTCGCGCTCGCCTTGCAACACGTGTACGGTCACCGCGCTTTGATTGTCCTCAGCGGTGGAAAATACTTGGCTTTGCTTGGTCGGAATGGTGGTGTTCTTTTCGATCAACTTGGTAAACACGCCACCCATCGTTTCGATGCCCAAAGACAGCGGAGTCACGTCAAGAAGCAACACATCTTTAACCGTGCCGCTCAACACGCCCGCTTGAATCGCAGCACCCACGGCAACCGCTTCGTCCGGGTTAACATCTTTACGCGGCTCTTTACCAAAAAATTCTTTCACCGCTTCTTGCACTTTGGGCATGCGCGTCATACCGCCGACCAAAATCACTTCGGTCACTTCATTGGCGCGCAAGTTCGCGTCTTTTAAAGCGATGCGGCAAGGCTCAATGGTCTTGGCAAC
>JAYTAO010000007.1:0-2312 GCA_043737435.1 Rhodanobacteraceae bacterium
GCTTTTGGAAAAAAAGCGCTCGGACGGTTGAGCGCTTTCAAATAGCCGACCAATTAGATTGTAACGTTGCTAACGTTGTAGCTCATCGGTCTGGACGAAAGCTGGATAGTGTGGCAACGTCGTAAAATGATGTTCAGAAATTTAATTCTGAGTAAACCCGACGCATTCGAGCAGGTGTTACTTTGGGCGCAAGATATGCCCAGCTTAGCTGAAGCGGCAGCGCGACACTTCACGAACGCGGGCGCTTGTCAGGTGAAATTGATTTGGGGAATGGCACATGCGGAGCCTGATCAATGGCAATGTGCGCCTTTATAGCAGCTAAGTGCTGCCTTACAAAGCATTCAAAGAGCGTTGATTTTAAAGGTACGCCGCTTAGGAAAGCCTGCAAAAATAGCCGAAAGAGACGGTGTGCAGGTAGCGCACTTGCTGAGCAGTAATGATACGAACTGGGCCTGCTTACTTTTGCAGATGGCGGTACCCGCGGTTGAACGCGCACAGCAAAAGATAAAACGTAAAGACCTTGCAAGCCTGGCGCTACGCTGTCAGTCGATGTTGCAAACCGAGCACTATCATTTAGATATCCAGCGGCTGGCCGGTGCGGAGCGTCTGCAAAGATCATTGTTTGCAATCAGCGATCTAGCCAATTCGGATAAGAAAACGCAGGAAGTGCTGCGCGAATTGCACCAAATCGTCAATCGTTTGATTTACGCAGAAAATTTCTTTATTGCCCGCTATAACCCTACCGATGCAACCATTCGCTTTATTTATTTCGTCGATAGCGTGGATTCGGATGCGCCGAACGCGCAAGAGAAAATCGATGTACATAGCCTGCCCAATAGGGAACCTCTAAAAACCCTATCAAATCCGAACCTGAACTGATATTATTAGTTAACTAATAACATTGGTGCGAGATGGACGATTTGTTTGCCCAAAACCAGCGCAGCAGCAAGCTTACCAAGCTTGGAGATGCCTTGGTTGAGCTAGACGCCCTGGTCGATTTTGCTGCGCTTGCCGCACTCGTGGACGCGAAAGCGCCACGCACCGATCCGAAGCTGGGCGGTCGCCCGCCTTATGCCACCGAACTGATGGTGCGCATGATTATTCTGCAACAGTTCTTTGGTCTTTCGGATGACCAAGTTGAGTACCAAATCAATGACCGCACCAGCTTTCAGCGGTTTTTAAGCCTTGAGCGCAGCAGCCAAATTCCGGACAGCAAGACGCTTTGGGCATTTCGCGAGCGGATTAAAAAGGCCGAAGTTTCAAGTGATTTGTTCGCCGACGCGAAGCGCAAGATTGGCGCGAAAGGCTATATTGCCCGTGGTGGTCAAGTGATTGATGGCACGCTAATTCGCGCGCCGGTGCAGCATTTTACCAAGGAAGAAAAGGCGGTGTTGGATGAGGGTAAAATTCCTGAAGACTGGTCGAAAGCTAAAATCGCGCAGAAGGATTTAGATGCAACGTGGACGCAAAAACACAGCAAAAGTTACTTTGGCTACAAGGCTTCAGTGAGCGTAGATGTTGCCAACAAGTTAATTCAAACCGATGTGATCAGCACGGCATCGGCCCACGACACCAAACACTTTGAGGCGACGCTGGATACCGCGAATACATCACGCGTGGTGTTGGCGGATAAAGGTTATGCCGATGGCCCGCGCGAGAAACGCTTGAAGAAAGCGGGCTGGCGCTTGGAGATTCAGCGCAAGGCAAAAAAGGGCAAGGCGCTAAGCGCTTGTCAAAAGCAGCGCAACACGCGAATAGCGAAGACGCGGGCGCGGGGTGAGCATGTGTTTGCGACGATGAAACAGATGGGCGGTGGACTGGTTCGCACGATTGGATTGGCGCGCGCAAAGGTGCAGTTGACGCTGAATGCGGTGGCGTACAACTTCAAGCGAGCACTGTTTTTGGTGCGCCGCGATGCGGCGCTCACGCGAAGCTACGCCTGAAGTTTGGAAAATGGCGGGAAAATCCGCCAAAAAGGCGAATTGTCGAAGGTTTGGAGGCGAAAATGAGTTAAAACTGAATTGATTGACAATTTTTAAGACATAGATAAGTTGCGGGAATTTTTAATGGGGGTTTTAAGAGGTTCCCCAAAGTACTTATTGCGCCCACCGACAGCGAACAGCGAAATGCCCGGAATTTGATAGGAAGCCTGCGGATCAAGGCGATCAAAACCTAAACGTTTGACCAGGGCATCGCCAGACGGGCCGTTCGGATTGAGATTCGAGCGCTCGAAGGCTTTCAGCATGATCCATGCATGCGTATCGACTTCCCAAGCTGAAAGTGAACTGCAAAAACAAAGGGAAATGGACAGC
>JAYTAO010000008.1:0-5837 GCA_043737435.1 Rhodanobacteraceae bacterium
AGCGATGGCAGTGTTGGAAATGCTGCTGAGTTGGAGTGGTGCCGCGCTAGTACGCAAAAATGATCAGTATTTAGTGGTGCAAACGCAGGCCGCGGTGCCTGGCAACTTATCGCCGCAATTGTTTGCGGGGGATGGTCGCGGTTATTCAGTACGTGCGGTGCCGTTAAAATTTATCTCCGCGACACAAATGGAAGAACTGCTCAAACCTTACGCGAAGCAAGGTTCCGTATTAAAAGCCGATAACGCACGCAGCTTGATTGTGGTTGCCGGTACCAAAAATGAGCTAGACAACTATCTAAGCGTCATCAACACCTTTGACGTCGACTGGATGGCCGGCATGAGCTTTGCGCTGTTTACTTTGGAGCGCGTCGAAGTGAAAGATTTGATGCCTGAGCTTGAGGCGATTTTCGGTGACGCCGCGGGTAGTGCAGGTGCCGGCTCTACGCCGCTAGCTGGCATGGTGCGTATGCTGCCGGTTGAGCGTTTGAACGCGATTTTAGTGATTACGCCGCAACCGCAGTACTTGGCGCAAGTGGAAAAATGGATCAAGCGGTTAGATCGAGGCGGCACTGAAGGCGGCGCAAAACTGTATGTGTATGATGTGCAAAACGTCAAAGCGACCGACTTAGCTGATCGGCTGAACGAGATATTTAATGGTGCAGCTGCGGCGCCGCGCGAGCCGCGTACCACTCGCGGTGACGTTGCGCCTGGGTTGAACGGGCAAAATCTAGGCGGTGGGCAATTTGGCGGTGGCATTATTCCGCCGGTTGCGAAAACACCAACGCCCACTCCTACACCGGCCGTGCCGGCGGCGGGTGGCGGTTCCGGGAAGAGTCTTTTGGGTGAGCAGGAGGTGCGCATCACGGCCGTAGAAGACAACAATTCACTGCTGATTAGCTCCACGCCAGCCCAGTATGAAATTTTAAAAAGTGCGATTCGACGATTGGATCTTGAACCCATTCAAGTAAAGATTGAGGCCAAATTATTGGAGGTCACGCTTTCTAACGAGTTATCTTTTGGTGTGCAGTGGTGGCTAGAACAGGCTGTACCTCGCCAAGGGGTTGACGCAGCAGGTCTGCCCTTGAACAATGGCCCGGTTAGTGGTGTAACCACGCCAGTTACCTTAGGTTTGACTTCCCCCAACGCAGGACTCCGCAGTTTTTCCGGTGCGGGTGGCTTCTTAACTGGTGCAGCTGGACTTAACTATATTTTCAACGGCAGAGATGCGCGTGCATTTGTCAAGGCACTGCAAACTGAAAGTGATACCAAGGTGCTTTCTAGCCCCACGTTGATGGTTTTGAATAATCGCGAGGCGACCATAAGGGTGGGCTCACAGGCGATCCAAGATAGCGGGTCTTTTCTTCCCGGCGGAACAGCCACTGGCGCGCAAATAAATACCTTTGTGCCGGTAGGTATTACCCTAACGGTGACGCCTCGCGCGAACCCCGGAGGATTAGTTTATTTAGAAATTAATCAAGAACAAAGTACATCGGCTGGAGGCCGGGGAGCCATTGATAGTAAAAACCTGATCACTGAAGTAGCTGTGCAAAGTGGGCAAACAATTTTCCTAGGTGGTTTAATTTCAGAGGATCGCACAAACAATAGTGGTGGACTGCCTGGTCTAAAAAACATCCCGTTGATAGGTAAATTATTTGGCTCAACCAGCAAAATAATTACGCGGAAAGAAACTCTTATCTTGATCACACCAACAGTGGTCGAAGGTGGCTCAGATAAAATGCGCGTTATAACAGACGAATACGTGCGCCGCTTCAAAGGTCTAGAGCCATTAATTCGCGATGGAGTAATTCCCCCCGCGCCACTTAAATCAAGTGCTCCGCAACTTAGAGACGGCGAGCTGTTGGAAGCTCCGGCTCCCAACGCCCCCTGAAACAAAGCCGTATCGGGAGCCAGCCCCTTGCGAATCCCCTAAACCACCCATTTACACTCCGCGATAAGACCTAATAAACATTATGAATCTAATTTTTCGCACTTTAGTAATCACCGCTGTCGTTGTGCTCAGCGCTTGCAGCACCACCAAGCCTTCAATGCCCCCAGACGGCGAGCAAGTTGCTCAACCAATGCCTACCGAAGCACAGGGTAAAGCCATTGGAAAACGCGCCGAGCAGCGGTGGAAAAATATCATCGGCAAAAAGTTTGATGATGCTTACGACATGTTGAGCCCAGGGTATCGCCAAACCCACGATAAAAAAGAGTATGCCGAAGTCATTTCTAATCGCCCCGTTCACTGGACTAAAGCAACCTATCTAGGGCACGAATGCGAGTCCGCAGAGGTTTGCACCATTCGAGTCAACATCGAATTTGATGTGGTAATGCCATCAGTAGGAAAAGTAAAATCCGAAAACGTGGTCAACGAGAAGTGGATTCGTATTGAAAACGAGTGGTATTTTTTTCCCGACAACGCAGGAAAGTAGCATTCCCACGTTCATTCAGCCGGTGACTAAGAACTTGCATTTGTAGTTTGTACTTCGTAACATCCACCTGCTGATGATTCCGCGCTCGTACTAAGGCGCGCTCAGACCGCCGTAAGGCGTGGAGCAACAGCAAAGCCCTGTAGAACATACCTAGGAGTTTCACAAATGAAAAAGAATTCAATTAATACCGCAGTGCTCGCCAGCTTGGCAGGTATCGCAGGTATCGCGAACATCTCAAGCGCTGTTAACATCAATCCAGACGGCACCGGTCAAGTTCTGATCTATCCTTACTACACAGTAAATGCTGGCAATCAAACCTTGCTGTCAGTTGTAAACACCACCAACCGAGGCAAAGCTGTTAAAGTTCGTGTCTTGGAAGGCCGCAATTCTCAAGAAGTGCTCGATTTTAACTTATTTTTGTCACGTGAAGATGTCTGGACCGCTGCAATTTTAAGTCTGGGCACCGCAACTGGCCCAGCAAGCATTTTGACTCTTGACACAAGCTGCACAGCCCCAGCTTTCGCTAGCGACGGAACGGCGACCGCTACCGGTATCCCTTTCGTGAACTTCCGTAACTTCTTGTATGTTGCTGATACTGCTGGCGGCATCGGCTTGGATCGTACGCGTGAAGGTCATATCGAGATGATCGAAATGGCAACCTTGACCGGCGAATTGAATACCAACATCACGCACGTAGCCAACACAGATATTCCAAAAGATTGCGCCTCAGTAGCCTCAGGCGTTGGTCCTTTGTTCACTTTTGACGCCACAAACGTTCCCTCAGGCGGGCTGTTCGGCGGCGCTGCAGTGATTAACATCGCGAACGGTACTTACACGAATTATTCGGCAACCGCCCTTGACGGTTTTTGGGCAGCGGGCGAAATTGGCTATTCCAGCCCAGATTCGATTTTGCCTTCGTTGTCGAATGCGCGTCCTCAGTCTTTGGTGTTCAGCAATGGTCGCGTGATTTCTTCGACTTGGGGCCCTGCTGCTGTAGGCGCACCTGCTGATCCAGGTCAGCGTATTGACGCGGTTAGCGCCGTGTTCATGAGTGATACTTTCTTCAATGAATACACAACAGAGACTGGAATTGCAGCCTCTTCTGAATGGGTTATCACTTTTCCAACCAAGCGGTTTTATGTTGATCGTAGTGCGGCTCAAGGCGTAATTGCGCCGTTTACAAGCCGCTACACCGGTGGCCAATCCTGCGATCCAGTTGGCATCGCCTCGTTCAATCGTGAAGAGTTCACGACAACTACGCCTACCGGGTTCTCACCGCCACAGGGCACAGTGATTCCTAACATCTGCTTTGAAACAAACGTATTGTCTTTCAATCAAACCATCACAAATGGCACGAACGGTACGTCTAGTCCTTCTAAAATTCTGGGTTCTGTGTTGGCACGTAACATCACAACGCCTCGAATTCCTGGCGCTGCAGGCAACGGTACGCAAGCAGGTTGGACGCGAATCGATTTAAGCCAAACGGCTGGCGGCCTTCCTCTCGTAGGCGCAGCACCTACCCGTTTAACACGAGCTTCGGTTGAAGGTCATCGTTTCGTTGGTTTGCCTGTAACAGGTTTCTGGGCTGTTTCAATTGAGAACAACAATGCAACCCCTGGCGTAAAGGGCTTCTACGGCGGTGCATATAATCACCGTAACAGCCGTCTTTGCCAAGTTGGTGTCGGTAGCTGCTTCACAAACTAAGTCAGTTTTAAAAAAACTTTCTGGTTAAAAAACTTCGCCTCGGCGAAGTTTTTTTTTGCTGAAAATTTCTTCACGGCCGAGAAAAAGGGTAAAAAATTTGTACTTGAGACAAATTCCCTTCTATTGCTTTCAGAAACAATTGAAATGGAATAGACAAAAAAAACATTGTGCCGTTGCTTTAAGAGCAGAAAACTTAACGGCAGCAATTGCAACCATTGACGTAAGACAAAACATCCCGCTATTCTCCAGTCTCTGAAACATGTGGCAACGTTCAAAAGTATCGGCGTATAGCGCAGCCTGGTAGCGCGTCAGCTTTGGGAGCTGAATGTCGTGGGTTCAAATCCCCCTACGCCGACCAATTTTACATTCCGCCCCGCCCTAGGTTTTTGCGCCCGTAGCTCAATGGATAGAGCATCGGCCTTCTAAGCCGAGGGTTGTAGGTTCGATCCCTACCGGGCGCGCTACAATAGTTTCCGTCTAGTAAATGGAGGATGTAGCTCAGCTGGTTAGAGCACCGGATTGTGATTCCGGGGGTCGCGGGTTCGAGCCCCGTCTTCCTCCCCAAGTTTAGTCATTTTGGTCTATCGTTCAAAAATTATTTGGTGCCTGCTTAGTGGGCGCAAAAAACATTGTCGGGTTTCTGGGTGGTTTCGCACAGCGGGTTGTTAGCTCAATGGTAGAGCAGCTGACTCTTAATCAGTAGGTTCGGGGTTCGAGTCCCTGACAGCCCACCAGATTAACACTTGCGACAAAGTCGAATAGGTGAAGCGGGTGAAGTTTTAGTTAAGGTAAAGCACGTAGTCGTGCACAAGCTACGCGAAAGTGGCGAAACTGGTAGACGCACTGGATTTAGGTTCCAGCGGGGCAACCCTTGAGAGTTCGAGTCTCTTCTTTCGCACGTTTTGATTGATAGTCCGTCTTAAATCCCTGAAGGCGGCGACTGTCGCTCAAGATATTGTAATTAATTTCGGGGATGTACGGAGTTTTGCCTTGGCAAAGCGAATCAAACAAAAGAGGCCCACATGCAAGTTGCGTTAGAAACCCAAGCTGCGCTAAAGCGCAAGCTGACGATCAACCTTCCCGCCGGTCAGCTCGACCAAGCCATTGCTGGACGCATGCATCAGGCAGCTCGCAGTGTCGATTTGAAGGGGTTTCGCAAAGGCAAAGTGCCTATGCAGATTATCAATCAACGTTTTGGTCAACAAATTCGTTCCGAAGCAACGGAGGAGCTAGTGCGCTCCAGCTTGGGGCCAGCTATCGAGCAAGAAAAACTTCGGCCAGCCACAACACCTGCGATTACCGCGATGGATAATACAAAGGATGGCTTTGTTTACGTCGTAGAGTTTGAAGTTATGCCTGAAATGGGTGAGCTTAGCCTTGACGGTCTAATTGTCGAGCGGGAAGCGGCGCAAATCACCGACGCTGATATTGATCGCATGATCGAAACCTTGCGCATACAACGGCGCACTTGGGTCGATGTCAGCCGCGCAAGTCAAGCGGATGACTTGGTAAGTTTTGAGTTCAGTGCTGAAGTTGAAGGAAAGCGCCTCCCAGCTGAAGGTAGAGAAAGTGCCGCTACTATCATTGGTACGGGTGCAACTCTGCCTGGTTTGGAAGAGGGTTTAACTGGAGTGGCCGCAGGGAGCTCTAAAGAGACCCCGATCACATTTCCAGAAGACTATCGCGACGCTTCTTTTTCTG
>JAYTAO010000009.1:0-2310 GCA_043737435.1 Rhodanobacteraceae bacterium
GCTAAAAGATTTCTTGCCAGATGCGGTGAAAAAGCTATCGATGTCTTTTTTTTCTAGGCGATAGTCTTGATCATAAAACTTGCATTGAATCGCATGCAAATCGCCGGTGCCGCGCGTCTGTGCGACTAAGTCAATGCCTGCGTCTTTGCCATCAAGGCCGTTTTGCTTGGCCCAGGCGGGGTAGGTCCAAACGTCGCTGTAAAGTGCGGCATAGGCGGCCTCGTGGCGTAAATACTGCACGCACAGTTCTTCAAAGTACGTGCCCTTTTCGCGCTCAGAAAGTGCGACGTTACGAAAGCTTTGCAGCAGTTGTTGCAGTGCGGTCACAGGTGCTTGATCGGTTAAGGATTTGGGCTTTGAGGTTAGCATTTTGATCCAAGCTTGCCGGCTTACAGGGCAACTAAAAGGTGCGATTCAAGCGGGTGCGGAAGCGTGGCGTTTCCCAAGAATCCTCGGCTTCGTCGTTGCGAACGCAGTGAAACGATTTCAATGCGCCGCGCATAAAGTGCGAGATTGCTTCGCTGCGCTTGCAAAGACGAGGTTTCATGGCCATAACAAGCACTTTGATGCCGCGTCTGTTGCCAAAGACAAAAGGCGAGCTAGGTTTCCCTGGCTAAGCGCGCCAATAAATCTCCACATTGGTATCCGCCGCCAAATGCGCCACGTCACGCAGGTGTTCTTCCAGCGGGTGCAGGCGTTGCGCAAGCTCTAGCGCAAGAGGATTGGAATGGGCAAAGTAGAGTGTCATGATCAAAACCGCCATTGGCATCATCGTTTGTGGCGATCATCAAGCTTAACCTTGACAAAGGCGTCGAACGGTCAATTTCGCATTCATTTTTGTCCGAGAATCATTTGACTTGCCACCAGTTCCGGCTACCTTTGCCGCAATCGTCAAAAATAGGCTCAGATGCCAAATCTAAATATTCCAGCGCCATTTTTCACCCACACCATTGCGTTGCGCTGGCGCGATATGGACAGCTATCAACATGTCAATAACAGTGTCTACCTGACGCTTTGTGAGGAGGCGCGGATCGCCTGGTTTCGTTCTTTGCACGGGCCTTGGCGTTCGGAAACCGCCGAACCCGTCATTGCGCGGATCGAAATGGATTACAAAAAGCCGCTGGTGCATCCGGCCAATGTAATTGTGCGCCTGAGCTTAGCGCGGCTGGGCAATTCCAGTTTGAGCCTGCATCACACGCTGGCAACTGATAGCGACCCGAGCATTTATGCGATTGGCAAGTCGGTTTTAGTGTGGACAAATCCGCAAACTGCAAGCACAACACCGGTGCCGGAGTTTGTGCGGCGCAGTGTGCAGCCCGATTTTTATATCACTTAATTAATACCTCGTCACCTTATGGGCCAACCATGCGCAACATAGTGCACTACATCGACGGGGAATTCTGCGCTGCCAGCAGTGGGCGCACCCTGGCCTTAATCGAACCGGCAAGCGGCGCGATTTACGGCAGTTTGAGCGAGGGCAATAATCAAGATGCGGTGCGTGCAGTCGCAGCAGCGGTGCGTGCGCAATCCAGTTGGGGCAATCTTGCGCCTGCTGAGCGAGCGCTGTGGCTGCGCAAAATCGCGGATGGCATCGAAGCGCGGTTAGAGGAATTTGCGCAAGCCGAGAGTATGGACTCCGGTAAACCTGTGTATGCCGCGCGCAGTATCGATATTCCACGTGCGATCAGCAATTTCCGGTTTTTTGCCAATGCGGCTGAGCTATATGGCTCCGAAGCGTACGTACAACACGGCGTGGGCCTGCACTACACGCTGCGCCAACCGCTGGGCCCGGTGGTGTGCATCAGCCCGTGGAATCTACCCATTTATCTATTGAGCTGGAAAATTGCGCCCGCGCTGGCCTTTGGCAATTGCGTGGTGGCAAAGCCTTCCGAAGTCACGCCATTGAGCAGTTATTTATTAGCGCAGGTGGTGCGCGACATCGGTTTAGCTGCAGGGGTGCTGAATATTGTGCACGGCACAGGTGCTGGCATCGGTACCCCGCTGGTGAGTGCACGCGCGATTAAAGGCGTCAGCTTTACCGGCAGCACCGCAACCGGTGCTGCAATCGCACAAGCCGCGGCGGCACAGTTTAAAAAGCTATCGTTAGAAATGGGCGGGAAAAACGCGACGATTGTCTTCGCGGATGCCGACTTCGAACTTGCTGTGCGTGAATCGGTGCGCGCCGCATTTAGTAATCAGGGTCAAATTTGCTTGTGCGGGTCGCGCATTTTGGTCGAGAAATCCTTGCTGCCGAAATTTCGTGAGGCATTTTTAGCTGAGGCAGCAAAGCTCATTCCGGCCGACCCCGCC
>JAYTAO010000010.1:0-2308 GCA_043737435.1 Rhodanobacteraceae bacterium
ATCTGCGTCCAAAACCACGTCAGCATAAAACTCAAGCTGCGCACTACCGGGTGGGCATAGTCTGCGGCAATTTCCCAAAAAAAAGCTTTTGCACGGCTCTCAGCAACTTCAAAACTGACGCGCTCTTTCAAAACATGCGATTTGATTGCGGCCTGCACCGTGTGGCTGGAAAGCACAGCGTCAAGCAGCAAACGCCGGTGCGACAGATCAGGGCCCACAACTGCGGCGCGAATTCGTCGAAAGTGCACGCCCAAAATTCGGCTTAACTTGCGCGCATCCGCTTTCAAGCCGACTGGTGCGGCAACGCCGACCGCTACCGCATTGGAATCCAGTTTCTCGGCCCGCATTTCCGCTAAATCGACTGGCTCAGCCAGCTGCACCAATGTTGTGCGGCCATTGAAGAGCATTCCCAGCAAGCGCCGCAGCCGTCCTACGACGACCCAGTCATCCGCAAATAGAACTTTGAACCAACCGGTAGTGCGATCCGGCGCGCGCCCAACGAACACGCTGACCGGCACCAGCTGCACGGTTTGACCCAATTCGCTTTGCAAATCCGCCAACAAACGTTCAAGACGATCTTGGCGATCACCGACCCGCGCTTTAGTGAACCAACCGCCGCGCCGTTGTGTCAATGCGAAATAGCCGCGCTCTTTATGCTTGAGCGGCAATAGCTGCATAGGCGACGGCCAGCCTGCTTCGTCACAGGCGATGTCCAAAATTAGTAAATTCGACAGGCCGGCATATTCCAACACGTACAAAACCGGTTTTTCGATGTCAAAGGGCGCTGAGTCTAATTTTTCTGGCACGCGCTGAATTTTCAAAAACGGCTTGGCCCAGCGCTTGAGTAAATTAAATATCCACGAGCGCTGTGGCGGCTTGTTTTGCCAAACCTGTGGCTTTTCTACTAAAGATTGCGCATCAACATCGGCCGAATTGAAAGAAAGTTTGGCCTGTTGGAACCGCTCGACCGCTCGCCCATGGCTATCGTTTGCCGGAAGCTCGGATAGCTCGCCAAAAGTTGGCTCAATGCGCATCGGAGGGTCGTCCGATTGCATCTGCTTACTGGATTGCCGCTCGGACGAATGATTTCCCACCCTACGATCGGCGGCATCGGTGCTCAATGGGTCGGATTTTTCACTATTCATCACCTAAGGTTAGCAAACACCTCGGCGAATAGCCTGCTTCGAAGGTCATGCGTGGCCGGCGGGCGGCTCACGCTTAACTTTTTTCAATTATTTTGAGGCCCCCGGTGGCACCGCGGCCGGACTAGGCAGCAAGGGGCCTACACCGGGTGGCTGTGTTTGAATGCCGAAGTCGGCGTCCACCACGTAGATTTGTCGTCGCATCGGCTTTTCCCCAGGCAATATTTTGCCATTGCCGTCATATAGATCACGTTGACTGTTGGCGATGAAATAAATTTGATTGCCCTTCAGCGTGCCAAAACTTGGCGCTAACATCGACGCCTTGTTCGCTTCCAGAGGCTGCACCTGCTCTACGCCGTTAGCGCCCAATAGCACACGCAAGACGCGGGTCGGCGAGGTGCCATTTTGCAGCGCAATAATTTGGTTTTTGTAAGCATATAAACCGTCTATGCCGCCCAGATTTTGGTTCTTTGCCGCTAAAGCGCGAATTTGATTGCGTTCTAGACTGGCGATAAAAAGCCCTTTTTCATAATCGCTGAGATAAAGAAACTTGTGGTCATCGGTCACGGCAATGCCGCGCAGACTACTAAATTCACTGGAGTTAAACAGCGGCGCGAGTTTGCCCGCTCGCAGTTGGTAAACCGTGTTACTCAACACTTCGACTGCGTAAACATCGCCGTTCGGCGCTACCGCCATCGCCGAAATCACGCGCGCCTTTGCATCAAAAGGCAACGCGTATTTCGCACGCAATTTACCGGTACTCAACTGGAACTGAGCAATGCCGCCCTGCCCAAATGTATTAGCATCGAAGGCTTTGAAGCTGGGCAAAGATGTGGTGCCGACATAAAGCAAATCGCGCCCAGCATCGACAGTCATACTGTAAACACCAAATAAGCCATTTTCCTTAGTCGGGCTGATAAATGGCTTGGTTTTTCCTGATAAATCAACGCTAAAGATTTCGCCCGTTGCGGAACTGGCAGCAAAAAAACGATTGCGTGTTGGATCAAAAACCAAACTTTCAATTTGCTCGGCATCGTTTTGAATAGTAAAAGCGACCTTGCCTTCGCCAAATGGCTTGGCATTGGTTTGTAAACCCTCAACAATGTATTTAAATACCTTTGAATCTTTAATGTTGTTGAATGCGTCATCCCCGATCGGGTCAAAAT
>JAYTAO010000011.1:0-2300 GCA_043737435.1 Rhodanobacteraceae bacterium
AACATTGATTTTCCATCGCTCGCCAAGGTAGCTGTAATGTTTGCCAACGTGCCTAGCTTTAGAAAACAAGCGTAGCCATCTTTGGTACCAAAATCAAAAGGCACATTAACTTTTGCAGGCAAGACTGGCGCTGCCTGCTGCTTGAAAAACGAATAAAAATCATAGTTGGCCGCCAACATAAACGCACCGTTATGGTAGGTATCGTCGCCCATATAAAGATCAGTTATTGGCGCTTGTGGCGATGCCGCTGTAATTGCCGAATGACCATCAATAATGCTGGCACTCACAAAAAAACCCAAATATGAATTACCCCAAATACCCACACGCCCATTGTTATTTGGCACGTTTTTTAGCAGCCATTACACCGTGTCAAACATATCGGTACTTTCATCTACATCGGTTGCAGATTTATTCGTCTTATGCGGCGTCATCCCCTCAAATACGCCCTCACTCATGTGGCGGCCACGCACATCTTGATTCACAAATGTATAACCCGCTTTATCAAAATCCGTATTTGATCCCAAGCGCTGCGGGTATTCATCCACGCCATACGGTGCCACATTGTAGGGTGTGCGCGTCATCAAAAATAGATAGCTTTTAGCCGCATCTTTAGGCACGAAAACGGCCGTAAATAGGCGTCTTCCATCACGCATAGGAATGCGATATTCGTATTTTGTGTAGGTTTCTTTAGGGCTGACTTCGGCGGAGGGCGTTGGTGGTACGGGCTGGGCAATCACATTTACTGAAGCCAAACAGAGCGCCACAAAAAATAGAACCGTTGAATTCTACGGTTGCTTCATGAGTCTTCTTTTATCAATTGAAATTGAGTGTAGCCTAGTCCTATTTCGCGAAAAATGGTGCGGCAAATATACGTATCTCGTTAAGGAGAAGAAGCTATCGCACCGAGAGTTCGGCACATAAGAAATCGAGTGGGGTGGCTGATGGGGTTCGAACCCACGACAACTGGAATCACAATCCAGGACTCTACCGCTGAGCTACAACCACCACTGAAAGAACCGCAGATTATAGCAAAACTGGCTTTACTTGGTGAATTATTTTATCTGACTTATTGCAGATTCGTACCGCGCCACTTTAGAGACAGTGTGCTAATGACCGTTTTATGGGTCATCGCACGTTACTTCAACAGGATTTTCAACCGCGCGCCCACCGCTTGCGCAATGCGATACATACCTAAATCGCTCGGGTGGATACCCCCACCGAGCTCTTGCTAGCAGCCTGTCGGATTATGGACAAATCGGCTCAAAATCCGCCTGCGCGATCCATATTTCACCCATTTTTGAGTCAATATGCTCGATATTGACGTAAAAAATGGGCCAAATCTAACTCGGCGCAGCCAAATTTTGCCTCCGATTGCCACAGTCCGACAGGCTGCTAGAACGCGCCATCAAAATTGCCGCCCGTGCACACGCAGGGCAAGTTGATGAGGGCGGTCAGCCATATATTTTGCATCCGTTACGCGTCATGCTTTCAGTCGACACCACCCACCAACGCATGGCAGCCGTGTTGTACTACGTGGTGGAAGACACGGTAGTTACCCCAACGGACTTAAGCGCCGAAGACTTTCCATCAGCCGTTATCGACGCCATATTTGCGCTCACCAAAACCGCAGGCGAAGACCGCATTCCCGCCGCGCATCGTGCGGCAGCAAACGCAATTGCAACAGTCGTTAAGCTAGCAGACCTAGCCGACAACATTAACCTAGCGCGAATTCCTAACCCGACCGAAAAAGACTTGGCGCGGCTGAAAGAGTACGGGCAGGCGCGGGCTATTTCACTGCAGGTCGCGCCATGAAATCGGCGCTCTATTTTCCAACATTCATTTAAAAATCTGTTGATGCAAAAAGATAGCCCTCATCGCCAAATCATCACGCTAGCCAAGCGAATAAGGTGCTAAGATCACCCTATTTACAGGCGCCTTCAGGCCGTTTAGACATGAACTAAATACCACTTTGCGCATCGCAATTCGGAAATAATTCATACTGCCCTACCCCCGAACTCGCTACAGTCGCCACGCATTGAGCAACACCGAGCAATTTTGTCGCGCCACCTATTTACTTTCAGGACACCAACACCACATGAAATCTTATCTTAACCGCATCACCCGTAACGTCGCATTTTTGGCATCGATCCTTTTGACCGCAGGCTTCGTCACCAGCTACAGCCCGCGTGCTAGCGCCATCCCCGTCGACACTAGCGGCACTACCATGTCAGGCCTATGGAATATCGACGCCGAAAGCGGCTGGGGCGCCAGCGTGGTGCATCAGTACGGCATTATGTTTA
>JAYTAO010000012.1:0-14053 GCA_043737435.1 Rhodanobacteraceae bacterium
GGCATGCTGAAGACGCGCGTCTGTTGAGCTTGATTGAAACCTTGTTGCGTTTGGGCGCGAACGCCCAGGTCAGGGATCAACATCAACGTGGCGCCCTGCATTGGTGTTGTAAACATGCCCTTTTTCAATGCGCAGAATTGCTGCTCAACGCCGGTGCAGATCCACTTGCCGTAGACGAATTTCGCAAGCTTCCTAGCGATATGGCGACCACGTTAAATCGGCATGATTTTTTAGCGCTGTTTCGCGGCTAACTCTAATATTTAAACGACTTGGTTTTCATGAGATTTTTCGCCAGTTTGCCAATCAGCTGCATCAGCTGCGAAATAGCGCCCATCGATACCGCAGCCACGCGCCGGTGTAAATGACTATTCGCAGCGGCCACGACGTCTGCGCCGCATCAAATTTGTCAAAATACCGCAGCATGCCGCGATATTTAGCTTCTGCCACCAAACGCGGCACCGCGCTAGACGAGGTGCCTTTGTCATGCGCAACCCGAACGCGGGTATCGACCAACACCCGCAGCTTGAGCTGGCGCACCCGTCGGCATAAATCCAGATCTTCGCAGTGCAGGAAATAGCGCTCATCAAAGCCGCCGAGAGCCTCAAATACCGGCGATTCCAGCAACATTAATGCGCCGGAACAGGCCTCCACCTCGACGACGCTACGCTCAGCGGGTGCGGGAATGTGAATGCCCTCGGCGCAGCAACCCAAGCTTTCTGCAATAGCGCGTTTGGGCGTTGGGTCACGGCGCAAGCTTTGCAGCTGCGGACTTCCGTCGCTGTTGAGCAGCTGTGCGGAAATAATCCCTACGTCAGTTTGCGCTGCACGCGCGGCTAGCAAAGCGCTGACATCCTCCCGGCCCAAAACACAATCTGGATTTAAGATCAGCACATTGGCCGCGCTAGCCGCCCGGCAGCCGAGGTTTGCGGCCGTGGCAAAACCCAGATTGACCTCGTTGTGCAGCACCAAAATGCGTGAGTCCATCGGCAACGAAGCGGTACTTTGATCGGATGATGCGTTATCGACAACAATGACTAGTGCAACTGCACTTGCTGCCAAAGCGGAACGCACCGCACGCGCTAGCCAGTCGCCGGAATTAAAGGCAACGATGATGACGTCTACACAAGGGCTTGAATTCACGGGCTGCGGCAATGCTCTTTGTGAGTAATTTTGTTGGAAAAAGTTTTGCGGCGAAAAAAAACCGGCGACGCGCGCCGGTTTTTAATGGTGTTACGCGCAATTACTTTACGCCATGCATCAATTTATTAATCATACCGCCGAACAGCCAATAGATCGCGCCTACGATAAGGCCTGCGTAAATTAGCCAAGTAAACGTGGTGGAGTACTGCGACAGTGACCCCGCCGCCTCAGCATGTCCGCCACCACCCGAAGCAATCGCGGAAATTCGACCTGCTAAGTAGTTGGCGACCGCGGTTGCTAAAAACCACCCGCCCATCGACAGACCGACGTTTTTTGGTGCGGCAAGCTTAGTAACCATCGAAAGGCCAATCGGCGACAAACATAACTCGGCCATAGTGTGAACAAAGTAAAGGCTCGCTAACCACACCCAATGAATTTTTTGACCATCGGGAAGATTTTTGATCGCATACACAATAATCGCGAAGCCCACGGCCATACCAACCAAAGCTAACGCGAATTTCCGAGGAATTGATGGATTCATGTCCCTGCGATCAAGCCATGGCCACAGCATCGCGAAAACTGGGGCAAGTATTAATATAAAAAGCGGGTTCGCGGATTGAAACAGCGAAAAATCAAACGGGCTATTAACGAAATCTTTCGCCAAAAAGTTTAAGGATGCACCAGCCTGTTCAAACAACGCCCAAAACAAAATATTAGCTACGAATAGTAAAAACATTGCAATATATTTTTGGCCCTGCTCACTACTGTCTTTAAAGCCGCCGCCGATTAGATATACTGCCAAAGCGCCAAATAAACCTAACAAAATTACGCCTAACAAATCGCTTTTACTCAACAAAAGATAGATAACTGGCACCATAAGCGCGGCACCAATGGCGACGTTTATTGTAGGCTTCATTCCCGCGAATTGAGGCTCTGGCTTACCCACGTGCCCAAGAATATCTTTCTTCAAATGGAATACGACAACCGCAAGCACCATGCCAATGCCTGCGGTCATAAATCCGTAGCGCGCACCGTACATTTTTCCAATAACTGCAGCACAGATAATCGGTGCGATAAATGCGCCTGCGTTAATTCCCATATAAAATATGGTGAAACCTGAATCTCGCCGTACATCACCTGGCGCGTATAGCTTGCCAACCATGGTTGAAATATTTGGCTTAAACAAGCCATTGCCAGCAACAATTACTGACAAACCAACCAAAAACCATTTCAAATCCGGAATCATCAAGATAAAACAACCAACAGCCATAAATAGGCCGCCTAATATAATGGAACGCTGATAACCCAAATATCGATCCGCGATCATGCCACCTAAAATACCAGTCGCGTACACCAATGAGGTGTATCCGCCGTAGGTCAATGAAGCTTGAGTGCGTGCTTCGCCTTCCGGTAATAGACCAAAAAAAGTGGTTGCGACATAGACTGCCAGCAGAGCGCGCATGCCGTAATAACAAAAGCGCTCCCAAAATTCTGAGCCAAAAAGCATCCAGAGTGCCTTGGGATGGCCCATGACCTCCCCAGGTGGTGGCGGAGTAAACGCGCCTTGAGATACAGCTCCACTCATGTGGATCTCCTAAGTTTAAAGGGTTAACGGATTGATTTACGCCGCGAGAGTTATCCGGCAGGCTAGCTGCTGTCAAAGCCTTTTGATGCTGCGCCGCAACATCGTCGGCAATACGCAGTTATTTGATACTATGGCGACACAAGGCTTGCGTTGTGATAAACGATAGGATATAAAGCTCGGCTGTTCTGGTATAATCCGCGCCCTCGAAACCTGAACTATGAGTGCGCCGTGGCCAAATCAAATCAGTCTCAAAAGCTTTCTGCCGCTGCTACGGCAATGTCGCTACTTATGCCCCACCCGGTCGCCATCGAGCCCCGCGCGGATTTGAAACTGCTGATCGCTAAGGGCCGCGAGCAAGGTTTTTTGACCTACGCGGAAGTCAATGATCACCTGCCTGACGACGTGACCGTAGATTCGGATCAAATCGAAGAAATTATTGGTATGATCAACGACATGGGCATCCAAGTCCATGAGCGCGCGCCTGACGCGGAGGCAATGATCGTGCAGGAAACCCCTGCGCCTCAGGCGGATGATCAAGAAGCAGAAGAAGCGGTACAGGCCCTGCAAGCGGTGGAAACCGAGGTTGGCCGCACCACCGATCCCGTGCGTATGTACATGCGTGAAATGGGTACCGTCGAGTTGCTCACCCGCGAAGGCGAAATCGTCATTGCCAAGCGCATTGAAGAAGGCCTGGTGCAGGTGCAAACCGCGCTCAGCTCGTTTCCTTGGTCGGTGCAAATTTTGTTGCAAGAATATGATCAACATTTAGATGGTAAGCGCCGTTTGTCGGAAGTGTTAACCGGCTTTATTGACGTTGAAGAGCCGCCGGTAGAATTGGTTGAAGAAATCCTAGAGAGCGAAGATGACGATGGCGTCATCGTTGAGGCAAAAGAAGTAGAAGTTAAAGAAGGTGCTGAAGGGGAAGAAGGCGAAGGCGAGGAAGATGCGCCTGGCAACTTAGGCCCAGATCCAGAAGAAGTGAAGCGGCGCATGAATGAGCTGCGCACGCAATATCAAAGCTTTCAAGACATCGTCGCCGTTTCGGGCTCAGGCACCGACGCTTCCGATGCGATACGCCAGCAGATGAGTGCGGACTTTATGCGTTTGAAGCTGCCGGTGATCATGATTGATAGTTTTACCGTCAAATTACGCGAAGTCGTCGGCAGCATTCGCGGCCATGAGCGCACCATCAGCGAGCTATGCGTCAATCGCGGCAAAATGCCGCGCGCGCAGTTCGTCAAAAGCTTTGTTGGTAACGAAGCGAATATGAATTGGTTGGACGATGAAATCGCCAAAAAGCCGCGCTATTTGGCGGGTTTGAAGCTGATTCGCGATCAAGTTTTGGCTGAGCAAGCGCAGCGCGCCTCGCTTGAGCGTGCGCTGTATTTGAGCACCGGCGAAATTAAAGAAATCAGCCGCTCAGTCAGCATTGGCGAAGCCAAAGCGCGCAAAGCCAAGAAGGAAATGGTTGAGGCGAATTTACGTCTGGTCATCTCGATCGCGAAAAAATACACCAATCGTGGCCTGCAGTTTTTGGATCTAATTCAAGAAGGCAATATCGGCCTCATGAAGGCGGTTGATAAGTTTGAGTATCGCCGTGGTTACAAATTCTCGACCTACGCGACATGGTGGATACGCCAAGCGATTACGCGTTCGATTGCCGATCAGGCGCGCACAATTCGTATACCCGTGCACATGATTGAAACGATCAATAAGCTCAATCGCATCAGCCGCCAGATGTTGCAAGAAATGGGGCGTGAGCCGACGCCGGAAGAGTTGGCGGTGAAGATGGAAATGCCGGAAGATAAAATTCGCAAGGTGTTGAAAATTGCGAAGGAACCGATTTCCATGGAAACGCCGATTGGTGATGACGAAGATAGTCATCTGGGTGATTTCATTGAAGATCACTCGATTGTTAGCCCGTCTGACGCCGCCACCGAGATTGGTCTAACCGAAACCGTGCGCGATGTGCTTGCGGGCCTAACGCCACGCGAAGCGAAAGTTTTGCGCATGCGTTTTGGTATTGATTTGACCACCGATCACACCTTAGAAGAAGTCGGTAAGCAGTTCGACGTGACCCGCGAACGCATTCGCCAAATTGAGGCCAAAGCGTTGCGGAAATTGCGCCATCCTTCCCGATCTGAACAGCTGCGCAGCTTTTTAGATTACGAATAAAACTCTGTCTGGCGTCGTGTTAACCACATTTTGCGACGCCGTTGATAGCCTTTGCCAATGAAATTTCACCGCATTTCTCTGTCCAGCGAAACGCTTATCGTTGTCACAATAGCGTTTTTTTTGGTATTCGCTAATCATGCTTTTTGGCAGCGCCTCGGCGTCGGTCTAGGCGCTATTTCCGGGCAAAATTGGCTGACCTACGTGGCGGTAATCGGTATTTTGCTGGCTCTGCTCAGCCTTTTACTGGCATTATTTAGCCCGCGTATCGCGCTTAAACCTATATTGACGGTGTTACTTGTAATTGCCGCGGGTGCTTCGTATTTCATGGACAACTACGGCGCGATTATTGACCGCCATGCGCTGCAGAGCGCGTTCGAATCCGACGCGCGCGAAAGCGCGGAATGGCTTTCACTCGCGATGATTTGGCCGGCGTTAAAAATAGCGTTAATTCCAGGCTTGCTGCTCTGGTTTGGCGTGGACGTTATCAAGCGGCCTTTTGCACAGGCGGCGAAACGTCGCGTTGCCTTGATCGCCGTATCTGCGCTATTGGTGGGCGCGCTAGTGGCGCTAAAATTTCAACCGCTGGCATCCCTGGCACGCAATCACGCTGAGCTGCGTGATCTGCTGAATCCGCTCAACGTCATCAACGCAACGCGTACTTACATAAAAAAAACGGGACGAACCTTGCCTACGGTGATGCAGCCGGTCGCAGCCGATGTGCAACGGGGTCCGAGTTGGACGCGCAGCGCAGATTCGCAAGTTCCGGGCACGCCGCAAAAGCCGACTCTATTTGTCATCGTCATTGGGGAATCAGCGCGCGCCTCAAGTTTCGGTCTACTTAGCCGTGCAAATGATCCAAGCGCGCCCGACACCACGCCTGAGTTGGCGCAGTTGCCCCTTACGCTGTTTACCCACACCGATTCATGTGGCACCAATACTGCGACTTCGGTGCCCTGTATGTTTTCTAATCTGGGGCGCAAAAACTACGACGAAACGCAGGCGAACAGTCAGGATAACTTGTTAGATATCTATCAGCGTGCCGGTTTTGCCATTACTTGGATTGATAACAACACCGGCAGTAAAAACGTCGCAAGGCGGGTGACTGAGGTGGATGTTGCGCACGGCACCGATCCGGCTTTTTGTGTCAGCGATGGTTGTCATGATGAAATCCTACTGCCCGAGCTAGATCAGCACATCGCTGCAATTAAAGGCGATAGTGTGCTTGTGCTGCATATGCTGGGTAGCCACGGCCCGGCCTATTTCCAACGCTATCCAGAGCGCTTCACCCGCTTTAAGCCCATTTGTACCAGTGTAGAGCTGCAAGACTGCTCGCAAGAATCGCTTAAAAACAGCTATGACAATACAATTTTGTACACAGACTTCGTGCTGGCAGAAATGATCAAACGCTTGCAAAAGGCCACTGCGGTGCAAACGGCGTTGTTCTTTGTTTCTGACCATGGTGAGTCCACCGGCGAGCATGGTTTTTTTCTACACGGGGCGCCTTATGCCATTGCGCCCAACGAACAAACCCGAGTCCCCATGTTTTTCTGGCTATCCACAGAATTTGCCAGATCTCGGCAGCTAGATTCCGATTGTTTGGCACAGAGTCGACTTTCGCCTACTTCGCACGATGCGATGTTCCCCATGTTATTGCGGCTGATGGACTTGCGCACCGACGCTTACTTAGCCGAGCTAGATCCCATTGCGGCGTGTTATCACAAACAAGGCGAAACTCACAGATAAAGGCTGTGCGCGCTTTCTTGCTTCACAAGTTTCCGTTAGCCTGTGCACACCCCGGCGCAATGCCCAAATGGAGTTCTAAGGTGGCAAGTTTTCTTCACATACGCGACTTTCTCGCTGCCGTTGTGGTGCTCGTTGCTTTATGCCTATCAGGCTGCGCGACTAACGTGCGAAGCAAAGCGGCTGAGCTGGAGGCGACTTTGCGCAGCTATGAAGGTGCAATACGCTGGGGAAATTTGACCGATGCGGCGGCATTTTTGGATCCAGAAAGTGCCACGGCGCATCCGGTAACTAAATTCAATTTGGATCGATTTGCGCAGTCAACCGTGGTCGGTTACCGCAAGCAAACTGCAACAGTTGTCGATGAAACCGGCACCGCGCGCCAGCAAGTAACGATTGAGCTGGTAAACAAACACACGCAAATGCCCCGCTCAATTCTAGACACGCAAACGTGGCGGTTTGAGCCAAAATCCAAACGCTGGTTGCTGAGCAGTGGCTTACCTGATTTGGACAATACGGTGGAAGAACAATGATCCAACTAATTCCAGTCGCGCTTAAGAGTTAACCCATGATTCGAGTTGTATTCAACCAAAAAGGCGGTGTTGGCAAAAGCACGATCGCCTGCAATTTGGCGGCAATTTCCGCCGCGAGCGGCCAGCGTACGCTGCTGGTTGACTTAGATGCCCAAGGCAATAGTTCCCACTATGTTTTGGGGCACGACATTAAGCCCGAGCGCGGCAGCTTGGAGTTTTTTGAGGAGTCACTGAATGCGCGTGCAAAAGGCCATGCGCCGGAGCATTTCATCACCGCCAGCCCTTGGGAAAATCTATCGGTCATGGCGGCAAGCCCAGGCTTAAGCGACCTACAAAGCAAATTAGAAGCTAAATTGAAGATCTACAAGCTAAAAGAGGCGCTTGAAGAGCTGAAAAAAACTTATAAATCCATTTGGATTGACACGCCGCCGGCACTGAATTTCTACACCTTGAGCGCGCTGATTGGCAGCGACCGCTGCCTAATTCCTTTCGACTGCGACGATTTTTCCCGTCAAGCGCTGTACCGGCTTTTGGAAAATGTCGAAGAAATTCGTGCGGATCATAATAAAAAACTGAAAGTCGAAGGGATCGTAGTTAACCAGTTTTCGGCGCGCTCAAATTTGCCCACGCGCGTGGTGGACGAGCTAATCGCGGAAAAATTGCCGGTTTTACAGCCTTATCTGTCCGGTTCAATCCGCATTAAAGAGAGCCACGAAGCCGCGCGCCCGATGATTTATTTCGATGGCAGCCACAAAGTGACGCAAGAATACTTGGCGCTTTGGCAGGGATTAAAGCGTTAGCCGGTTCAGTACAGACTGGGTCTATCAGCTCACAACCGCGGATCTAAAACCTCGCTCTCCAGCGCCAGCACGCCGAATACGCATTCGTGCACTTCGCGCAGTGGGCGCGCCGCGAAAAAGCGATCCAGCGCCTCCAAGCCTAGCGCGAATTCGCGAAACGCCAGGGAACGCTTGGCTGCGACTGAACGCTTGCGTAGCCGCACTAGATTTTCTGGCAAGGAATACTCCGGGCCGTAAATTATTCGAAGGTATTCCGGGCCACGGCATTTAACGGCCGGCTGCGGCATGCGGCCACAGGCATCGCGGTGTAAAAAATTCAGCGGCTTGACTACCATGCCCTCACCGCCAGCATCCGTCAAAGCCTGCCACCAAGCAGTCGCCGCGGCCTCGGATTCTGGGTCGTTGAGATCAACCTCCTTGACGCGGGTGGCTAAATGAATGTTGCTATCGCTTTCGGCGTTGTTCGCCAATTCGGCAAGCGTTGCCATGTGCCAGCGATTGCTTTTATCGCTGTGTACCTTGCCTTCGCTGGCCAGCAAATGAAAGGGTGCTATGCGCAAATCCTCAATATTTTGCACCGGCCAGCAGTAATGCCGGTAGCTTTGCACGTAACGCTGGATCAATTTTGTTTGCAGGTGCCAATTTGTCGGCAATGCAGCGCTATCGAGTGCGGCATTGCCGATTGCCGCGGCGCCGAGATATTCGCTTAGTGCTTGAGCGCGGGCGCCTGCTGCGGCGCCGACTTGCGCGTATTGACTTTTGATCAGATCCCCGGCTTTGGCTGACCACGGCATAATTTCACAGTCCAAACAAAACCAATCACTTTCGAAGCGCTGCCACCAACCAGCGCGTGTGATCGCAGCATGGGTGCGCGTCAACATCGCATCGCTCCAACCCGCATGCGCAAAAAATGGCCGACCGGTACGGCTATAAATCACGCCGGTTGATTCATCAGAACTTTGGCTAGTAATGCCAAAGCGCGTGCGCGCGGTTTCGGCATTTCTACAGATCACCATCACCGCGCGGGAACCCATATGCTTTTCTTCGCAGATCAGCTGGTGCACACCTTGCTTACGATAATAGGCAAAAGCTTCGCGTGGATGTTCCAACCACGCGCCTGCGTCGTGTGTTTCTGTCGGCGACATGGTGGGCGGCAAATAAATCAACCATTTTGGATCGACCGCAAAGCGCGACATGACTTCCAATGCAGCCGCCGTGTTTTCTTCACGAATTGTAATTGGCCCCTGATAGCGCGTGTGCAGCAATAATTTTCCGCTGACATCGCTCAACGCTAAGTCCTGATCGCCCAGCTGTTGGCCGTTGAGTTGACTGGCATTGATCGCTTGCAATGGGCGGATCGGCTCGTAATAAGTTTTCGCGGCGGCCACCTGCACCAATTCGCGCTCAGGGTAGCGCAGCGCGGTCAGTGCGCCGCCAAACACGCAGCCGGTATCCAAACAAATCGTGTTGTTGAGCCATTCCGCCTTAGGCACCGGCGTGTGGCCATACACCACGGTGGCTTTGCCGCGATAATCCAGCGCCCATGGGTAGCGCACCGGCAAGCCGTACGCGTCCGTCTCACCAGTGGTATCGCCATAAAGCGCAAAACTGCGCACTGGGCCAGACGCGCGGCCGTGCATAGGTTCGGGCAAGCCCGCGTGTGCTACCACCAGCTTGCCGCCATCCAAAACATAGTGGCTTACCAAGCCATCCATAAACGCTTCTGCGGCTTTGACAAAGCTCGACTCGCAGCTCGCCAGTTGTTGCAAAGATTGCAATAAACCATGGCCTAGCGTGATGCCACCCGCTTTTTTTCCCGAGCTTAATATTGAGCCTGGTACGGCATTGGGCACCAAAACCTCGGCGGCCAAGCCTTGACCCTCAAGCACGCCCATGCCCACTTGTTTTGCCGTGTCGCCTGCCGGCGAGACTTGCGACCGCAGCGCGCGCACTAGTTTGACTTCGTGATTGCCCGCAACACAAAGCGCGTGGCCGTTTTGCACCATCGCCATAACGCGCTTTAGCACGCCGGGAGTACCGGGCCCGCGGTCTACCAAATCGCCGACAAACACGACCGTGCGCGCTTGCGGATGGCTGGCATCACCAAAGCTGTGCAAATCATAACCTAGCTTCGTCAGCAGTTGATCCAGCTCAAACTCACAGCCGTGCACGT
This sequence comes from Rhodanobacteraceae bacterium, assembly GCA_043737435.1. Lineage (GTDB taxonomy): Bacteria > Pseudomonadota > Gammaproteobacteria > Xanthomonadales > SZUA-5 > JANNYA01. Next base: position 10,147 of record JAYTAO010000012.1, read on the forward strand.
CACCAATAATGTCAAACGGCCCGGCGCGATGTTTTAAGTCGTTGTAGAGCTGAGTGCGCTCGATTGAAAGCGCAGCAATTTGCTCGGGCGATTTTAAAACATGCAAATAGCGAAAGCCCTCGCGTTCTAAACTGCGCAGATTACGACGCAAACTTAAGGCCTGATTGCGCACGACGTGCGTACCAAACTGTCGATTTTCTCGCGCTTTATTGCGCTCCAGCGCCAACTCAATCGGCAAGTCAAATACGATTGCCACCGCCAAACAGTGATATTTACGTGCCAGTTCGACATAAACCTTACGATCTTCAGGCCGTACATTCGTTGCATCAACAACCGTTAGCAGGCCGCGTTTTAGCCGTATTGAAACCAGATACTTGAGCACATCAAAGGCATCGCTGGATGCTTCTAAGGAATTCTCATCATCGCTGACCCAACCCCTACAGGTATCAGACGAGACGACTTCGGTAGGCTTAAAGTGCGTTCGCGCGAACGTGGATTTGCCAGCACCCGAGGCACCGATCAGTACCACCAAACAAAGCTCCGGCAGTTTCAAAATTAAATCGCTCATAGCGCCACCGCGAACGGCGGGTTTTTAGCAAAATGCGCCAGTTGGGTCGGCGCACCTAGATCGGCATCGACCGCGCCAATAGTCAGAAACCGTACCTCGTAGCCGTAGTCCAGCGCTTGGCGTTGTGCCCACAGTTGGAACTCAGCGCGGGTCCACTCGAACCGGTGATCGGCATGGCGCATTAAGCCGTTTGCCAAATTTTCAAATTTGACGTTGAATTCCACGTTCGGGGTACTCAGCAAAATATGCTGCGCCGAAACATGCTTGAACAGGACGCGCGCAAACGCTGCCAAGCGATGCGTATCCAGGTGCTCGATCACTTCAATCACACAAGCGACGTCAAAGTTCGCCAAGCGCGGGTCGCAATAAATCAACGAGCCGTGCAAGAGCGTAATTCGCTCGCGCTGACGCTCACTCATGCGCTCAAAATTCAACCGAATGGCCGCGGTTTGCAACACGCGCAAGGAAACGTCGACGCCCACTAATTTTTTGATGGAAGAGATATCCAGCAGCTTTCGCAGTAACTTTCCTTCGCCGCAACCTAAATCCAGCACTGATTGCGCGCCCAGTTCCACACAAAGATCGGTGATGCTTTGCAGGCGTTGCGCGTTCAATGCCAGCGGCCGTTCCACTTGCTCTTCCCGACTTTCACGAACGGCCGTGACGTCGATAGTTTCCTCAACGGTGTCAATGGCTGCGTCGTCTTCCGCGAACTGGGTCATGGCAAGGTGCACTAAGACGCGCTGATTTTTTAAGTATCGCCGCGTGATTAATTGGCGCTCTGGGTGCGTGCTCAACCACGCGGCCGATTTCGCGATTAACTTATCGACTTCATCATTGCCAATCCAGTAGTGCTTGTCGTTATCCAGCACCGGGATCAGCACATACAAATGCTCGAGCAGCGACTTTAGCGTGCAATTCGCACGCAGCGTCAAATCCACATACTTGCTATTACCCCAGTCTGGGAAGTCCGCATTGAGCACATGCGCACGCACTTCCAGCTGATAGCCTAGTGGCACAAATAACCGCTCTAGCAAGCCCAAAGCATTGCTACCGCACGGCAGCGCGATGACCCGCGCTTCAAAGGGCAATGAAACTTCAGCCAGTTCGGGTTTGTCGCGGCAGCGTCCGCCTAGTGCCGAGGCAAAGCATGCGCCGATTGCAACGCTCAAAAATGAGCTTGCCGCATAGGGCCGGTCATTAACGTATTGGCTGAGCGCAAAACTTTCATTGTCGCGGCGCACCAAGCCGATGGGATCAATATCCACCGCCAAAACCGCAGTGGCGATGTCCGCATTCGCGAGCGGATAAAACACCGCAGCAACGCCAAAGTTCAGCGTCTTCTGATGAATTTTTGCCGGATGTTTGTGCAGCAAAAACCCCAAATCGGTGGCCGGCTGATGGCGGGTCGTAATCGCGAGAATCACCTAATAGCCTAGCCAAATCGCGAAGAAAGATAAGCAAACGCCGCACGCAATCCTTGGCAGGCGCCGCCTTTGGGCCGCCCGGGTTGTTCAGTGTCGTTCCAACAATAGGTATCAATGTGCACCCAGGGCGTCGCTTTGGGTACGAAACGCTCCAAATAAAGGGCGGCGGTAATCGCACCGGCTAGGCGCGAGCTGCCTGCGTTATTCAGATCAGCAATTGGGCTATCGATCATGCGTTGGTAATCTGCCCACAACGGCATGCGCCACAGCGGATCTTGAACTGATGTGCCCGCTTGGATCAGCGCGTGCACCAATTCGTCATCGTGGCAAAAAGTCGCGGGTAAATCCGGGCCCAGCGCGATGCGTGCCGCACCGGTGAGTGTCGCGAAATCAATAATCAATGCCGGTTTGGCCTCCACCGCGTAGGTCAACGCATCGCACAGAACCACGCGCCCCTCGGCGTCGGTGTTGCCAATTTCTACAGTTTGGCCAGAGCGCGTGGCGATCACATCGCCAGGCCGGTAACTCATCGGCCCCACCGCGTTCTCAACCGCCGGCACCAGTAATTTGAGGCGCACCTTGAGGTGCGCTTGCATCACCAACTGCGCCAACATAATCGCCACCGCCGAGCCGCCCATGTCTTTTTTCATCAGCGCCATGCCATCGGACGCTTTCATATCCAAACCGCCCGTATCAAAGCAAACGCCTTTGCCGACTAGCACCAATAACGGTGTGCTGGCATCGGCATGGGTGCACTGCCAATTCAATTCCAACAGCCGCGGTGGCCGATGGCTGGCCCGGCCAACGGCGTGGATCGCCGGGAAGTTTTGTACCAGCAACTCCTCGCCCACAAATTCATGGAACTGGGCGTTTTGGCGTTGTGCAAGCTCGGCCACGAACGCGCTTAATTGCTGCGGCCCCAAATCTTCTGCGGGCGTGTTCACCAACGCGCGCGCGCCGGTCACGGCCGCCGCTAATTGCAGCACCCGAGTGCGTGCTGCAGCATCGGCAAGCACCAACTGCGCGGGTTCCATCGCTTTTTTCTTGTAACGCGTAAAGCGGTCTGCGCCCAGGCACCAGCCTAAGGCCAAGCGCTCCGCTACCGGCAATGCAATTTCGCCTGACAATTGGTACGCCCCTGCGGGCAAGCTGAGCGGCAATTTGCCTAAGGCATACAGATTGCTGGCGCGATTAATCACTAGCACGCCGCTGAGGCCGCCATCGCTACCAGCAAGCAACGCCACTTCGCCATTTTTCGCGCTAAATCCGCTGGCTTGCAGCCAGGTTTGAATCACGGCCGTCTGCGCGTTGAGCCACTCGCTGTAGTTCGCCGCCGCGATCAAATGAATGATGGTCGCGCTAGGGGAGCTTGGAATTAGACTCATATTTGCTGCGCCAGAAGCTGTTAACGTGTCAGTTTGACAGTTTGTCCGCCATTGTCAAAGTAGCGCTATCGCACCCAGTATTTTTAGCTACACCAACGCCATCGCCGCCGCCCGCTGCGCCCGCAAATCATGCGGTAGCTCGGCAAATTGGTAATCAAACATCGCGCTTACCGGTGGCGGTGCCAGCTCCAAATACGCATTCACTTCGGCATCAATATCCGCGCCGCATTGCTGCAGCCAATCCTGCTCAATAGCTTCAGACCACTGACTAGATTCCGTTAAATATCGACGTAGGCGCAGCATGGGTTCTAGCGTCCAGGCGTGTTTAACCTCGGCATCAGCGCGATAGCGCCTGGCATCGTCAGCGGTGGTGTGATCCCCTAACCGGTAGGTAATCAGTTCCACCACGCTGGCACCCTTGCCGGCACGCGCCTGCGCTACCGCGTCGTCCAGCACCGCACGTACCGCCAAAATATCATTGCCATCAGCTTGAATGCAGCGCAAGCCCCCAGCTAAACCTTTTTGCG
>JAYTAO010000013.1:0-5798 GCA_043737435.1 Rhodanobacteraceae bacterium
GTCAAATCGGTAATCATGAGTTGATAGCCCGTCTGCGCCAAGCGCGCTTGCGCTTCTAGGCCATTATTGGCGGTGGTAACCGACCAACCTAGACCGCGCAAAACTGTCGCCACATAGGCACGTACGCCGGGTTCGTCATCGACAATTAGCACGCTGCGGGCAGCGTTTGCCTCAGACAATGCTGGCGCTGAAAAAATTGGTACTTCCGTGCCGGTGCTTTGCTGCGAAATGCTTTGGCTGTCACCTTTGTCAGCGTCACCTTTGTCAGCGTCGAGGTCATATGCGGGTAGGTAGACGCGAAACTCTGTGCCCAAATTATTCTGCGGCCCAGCAACTGCGCTGCTCGAACGCACGGTCAGCCAGCCTCGTGATTCTCGAACCACGCCTGCCACCGCCGCTAAGCCTAGGCCGGTACCCTCGGATTTGGTGGTGTAAAACGGCTCAAATATTTTTTGCACCAGCTCCGGCGCAATGCCGCAGCCGCTATCGCTAACGCTTAAGCATACGTGCGAGCCAGCGGCTGCGTGGCTGGAAATAATGCCGGGAAAAACCGAAGTTTGTTCGCCGCTTAAGCCTAGATTCGTCGGAAGCACACAATCACTGGCAGCGACAATTTCGACCCGCACTGTACCGGCTTGCCCTTGCAGCGCCTGCGCGCCGTTGATTACCAAATTTACCAAAATTTGGGTCAGCCAAGCGGGATCAAGCTTAACGTGGTGTAGGCCGGGGGCGATTTTCACGGTCAGCAGCGTGCTCGCTGGGATCGCCATTTTCAACATTTTGTGCACTGCGCGTACGCGCGCGCCCAGCTCCAGCACTTCGATGCGGCCTTGGCCGTTACCTGAAAAAGCCAATAGCTGATGCGTCAACTCGGCACCCGTGCGCACCGCTTGTTCAATATTTTCCAATAAATCCGGCGCCACATGCGCACCAGATTCCAGTCGAATCAGCTCAACCCCGCCCTGCACTGCAGTCAGCAGATTATTGAAATCATGCGCGACGCCACCGGCCATCCGGCCGATTTGTTCGTGCCGCTCGCGTTCTTGGCTAAAGCGTTCATCAACACGCGCACGCGCTTCGCGCGCACGTTCCTCGGTGACGTCCCGATACAGTCCGGCCCAGTGCGTGATTGCGCCCGCATCGGAAAAAATAGGGAATGCGTTGACGTGCGCCAAATAGCGCGAACCATCTTTGCGATAGTGATAAAACTCGGCAGTCGCACTTTCGCCACGCGTCAGCGATTGCATAAGGTGGGCAATTTTATGGGCGTCCGCATCGCGCCCACGCAGCAAGTTCAGATCAGCTAATTCATCTAACTCATATTGCGTCGCTTGAGTAAAGGCCGGGTTGATGTAGCGCAACATCGGCAAGCCCGACGCAGAAGCGCGCGGTTCCGCCACCATAATCGGATCTGTCGCTTGATCGGCCAAAGCCTTGAACAAGCCCAGCTCATGCGTGGCATCCCGCAATGACACAGTACGTTCGGCCACGCGCTGCTCCAGCAAACGCCGACGCGCACTGCTGCGCACCGTGGTCAAGGTCGCCAAAATTGCCGCAACTGAAAACGCCAGCTGGAACCACCAGAGTGTTTTCGAGACAATCGCCCGCACCGCCAAAGGCGGCAACACCAAAGCGGTGCGAAATCGAATATTGGCCAACAGTAACGATTGCCTGACGATCAGTTCATTCTCACCTTCAGATGTCACCGGCACGGCGGCGAATAAAAACCGCCACTGCTTCGCGGCGAATAATGCGCGCTCTTCTGCTGACCACCTGCGCAGATCGAGCGCCCAGCCCGGCACCCGATCTAGCTTGAGAATTAGTGGGTCAACGGGCGCGCCATAATTCAGCGATGTCGTGGGTGTGGACGCCGCTACCGAGGCGCTGAGCGGCACCAAGCCCAGCGCGCGCGAGCCACCCAAAGGCGGAACGCCGTATTCTTCCAATTGTTCCAACTTGCCGCACAATCGCTCGATGCGATTGCTGAGCTCGATATGCACCAGTGCCCGTACCCGGTCCCCTTCAAAACTGGCAGCGATCTGCAGCGCGGCAATAAATGCCAGCACCACCACGCCTTGCCCCAAGAACAGCGCGCGCCACCGCGAGCGCCACCACGCGCGTGGCTGCCCGACCACCACCAAGATCATCGGTGCCACCAAAAATGCCGCCATCATGTCCGCGACTATCCAATCAAAGCTACGGTCAATCAAGTTACTAGTGGGAATCAAATCAAAACAGAGCAAAAACGGAAACACGATGATGGGCTTGACGCTCATCATAATCGGCCCCAACACCAACGCTGCAGCCGCTAAATCGCGCGTGCGCCACAATTCGCCACCCTCGGGCCCCAATACACGCTGCAGCAAAAAATGCGCTAGGTGAATTTGCACAAAAATGGCAAAGGCATTGAACGCGATGGAACCCGCTCCGGCTAAGCCCTGATCAGAATAGCGCCAAAAACCAAACAGCGCGGCACCAAAAACCAATCCCCACTGATCTTTAGTGCCGCGCGCTAATACCATTGCCGCCAGCAGTGCCGCGGGCAGCCAAATAGGGCGAGTCAAAATAGCGGGCACGCCCAGTTCTAGGCTAAACAGCGCAAGCAGTAAGAACGTCACTGCCACACAAATTTGTAGCAGCACGGCCTGCAGTGAGGGGGACAGTAATTTGACGAATCGGCGCTGTGCGATGGAGCCTTTGTTCCGCCAGGATTGTGTGTGCTCGGCAAACGTCACTTTTGCGCCTCGTTTCAGGAAACTTGAGTCTGAACTCGTTTGCGTTAGGCAAACAGCGCTTAAATCCAGTGTTAACGCTTGTTCACAAGGCTTTCATCAGCCTTAAGAGCTTATTGCTAGGCTTCAAATCCGTCGAAAAATTCAACTTCGCCGGTATCCAACGAATATTCCGCACCCACGACCATCAATCCATCGTTCTGAATCAACTGTTCCAACACTTCCGAGCCATGCCGCAAGTGATTAGCGGAAGCGCGAATATTGGCGCGCACCGCATGCTGCACCAACTTTTCGTGATCGTGGCGCAGCTCGGTGGACAATAACGCCTGCACCGAGGGCCGAATACGATCCACAATCGCACGAATATTGCGCGACTGCGCGCTCGGCTGCTGCAACTCTTCCAGCGTTGCCAAAATTGCACCGCACTGCGAATGGCCCAGAACCACGACCAAACGCGTGTTGAAGCGCGACGCGGCAAATTCGACGCTGCCCACTTGCGAGGGTGCAACAATATTGCCCGCAACGCGGATCACAAATAGATCACCTAAGCCTTGATCAAACACCAACTCCGCCGGTACGCGCGAGTCCGAGCAACCCAAAATAATCGCCATCGGCTCATGCGCCATGGGCAGGGCATTGGGCCGCATTTGCCCGCGCAGCGCGTGCGGACTTTGCACCCCGGCGACAAATCGGCGATTGCCTTCACGCAATTGCTCAACTGCTTGCATCGCTGAAATCATGCTTTTCCTCTACCTAAGATATTTACTTTAGTTGTTAATTCCGAAATCAGGCGAACTAGAATGTCATCAACTCGGCGTTGTCGCCGTTTCGCCATTGCGAACGCAGTGAAGCAATCTAGTCGCAATGAGATCGCCGCGTCGCGGCGCTAATCGCGATGACGAATCTTCCGCAGAATTTCCTTGACCTAATGACAACCAAAAGCGCTAGCGTTCACGGCGATAATTAATACCAATTTTTTGCTCGCGCCCGCTCAGCGCTTCCAACTCGTAGCGCTCAAATAGCTTGTAGCGCAGGATAAACAGCGTTTGCGGGTTGAACAAGCCTTGTCCGTAACCCACATACAGTCCGGGTGATAGGTATTTTCCGACGGTAAATGCCGGGCCGCCAATATCACTCAAGGTTTCTACGCCCAGCTCCAAGCCGACTTTTTGGCCCAAACCGCGCGCTAACAAATTTCCGCCCGCGGTACGCAGTGAACTGGCCGCCTGCCCAACCAAGGCGCTATCGGCACCACTGCCCTTGAGGGAACGCCCGAGCACGATGTAGCTCAACACATCCGATTGCTCCAAAACGGGCACGCTCCACACCGTGAGCTCGGGCCGCAGCGCGGTACCGCGCACCTGCACTCCGGCGCGAATCGCGTCGATTTTGCGCACGGCGCGTATATCTAAGCCCGGGTCGTCCAAGGGCGTGGAAGAAAACAGCAGCTTGCCGCGTTCGATCAGCAAATTCTGGCCGTAGGCTTTATAGGTGCCCTTCACTTCTATGGCGCCGCGTGCCGTGGCCGGTTTGTTAGTGCGCTCCCGTATTTTCAAACGCCCGCTGAGCTTGCCATTCAAGCCAAATCCTTTAAGCGCAACATCTTCGCCCAAGGTGACGGTAACGTCGGCTTGAATCGGCGTACCGGGCGTCAGCTTGGCGTCATCGACAATCACCACGTCTTCCGAGCGCGTGACATTGGATTCGAAACGATCCAATTGCAGATTGGCACTGGGTAAAACCAGCGCCCCACTGACCTTGATGAGTTTACCGTTGTGCACGATCACTAAATCCGGCGAGCCAACCACACGTACGCTGGGGGTATCTGCCAGCAATACTTTCGTGCCTTGTAGCTTTAACTCGGCTTTCGCATTGGCAAAGGGCGCTAGCCAACCGGAAAGCTTCAGCACGCCATCTCCAGCCGCCGCGTTCAAGCCGCCCGTACCGGAGCTAATGGCACCATCAACATTCAAGCGTTCACCGTCAGAATTTATCTCGATTGCACCGGCGCTTAACTTCAAGCCAGCCGCCGGTAACTCGAGTGCTAGCTCGCTTACAGTAATTTTGCCGCGAATATTGGGCTGACTAGCGCTTCCGGCCAGCGTCAAAGTGCCTTTGACTTGACCGTTCGGATTAACAATGCTTTCCGAAACGCCATCGAAGGCTTTTAAGGAATTCAGATCAAGCTCCAGCGTTCCGCCTAACTCACCGCCGCGCAGCACCAAATTGTTCGCCGTAATATTGCCCGCGTCTTTGACGCTGAGCCTCAAGTTAAACTCCGGTGCTGCGCCGTCGGCGCTCGCTGCGGTTAAACCAAAATCGCTGATTTCCAGCTCAACATCATCACTGTCAAGTCGCGCCAGCGTCAGTTTTAACGGGCTGCCTGCGATCGGCGCGATGCTGGCATCCAACGCGGTCAAATTTCCGCCCAGCAACTGTGCGCTTATCCGCCCGCCGATGACGCCGGTAGCCGTCATGCCGTCCACGCCGAAATCCAGCGCTTGCTGCAGCTCGGCCAAATCCAGCTTGATCAGCTCCACGTCAGCTTTGGATGCGCCAACTTTCGCCCAGTCCACTACGCCGCACAGTGCAACCCCAATACCGTCAAAGCAAGCACGTTCTAGGGCGATGCTATCGGGCGCTATGCGCAAATTGACCGGCGCCTGCAATTTCAGGCTGGACGCGGTTTTACCGGGCTTAACCGCCGGAGTTAAGACCAGCTCGTCCAGTTGCCCACGCCATGCACTGCTTTGCTTTTGCGTGATCAGCCCGCCCTGCGCCGCTAAGACAAACCGGCCGAGTTCGGCGGTCATGCCAGCGTTAATGAGATGCTGCGCGCGCGTACCTGCGACGCTTAGATTCGCCGAGCTTACACGCTGCCCGGCAAGCTCTAGATTGGCGGCTTTTAACGTCAGTGCAATCGGGGCACGCACGTTCGACGGAAGTTCGGCCGTGATCTCTAGCGTGTCGGCACTGACGCCATTAAAACGCAGCAAACGCGCGGATAGCGCGCCCTCCAGAGTAAATGCCGCGGCCTTCTTGCCCGAGTTCGCTTGCCGCAAAATC
>JAYTAO010000014.1:0-2289 GCA_043737435.1 Rhodanobacteraceae bacterium
CTGGTATTTCCAATGCTGCGGCAAACGCGCATCGTTGATGCCGAACATTTCATGCAAATGCAGGAAGTTGCTGGCGCTGCAAATAGCGAAACCGAGCTAGATTTGCTCGAAATCTCGCGAAATTCCGATGCAACTTGGGCGCGCTACGAGCTAAAACCCCGCACCGGCAAGCGCCACCAGCTGCGCGTGCAAATGAGTGCGCTAGGCATTGCTATCCAAAATGACCCGATCTATCCTGAGCTATTGGCACAAGCCGAAGAACTTGAATTTACCCGGCCATTAAAACTACTTGCCAAAGGCTTGGCGTTTGTGGACCCAATAAGCAGTGAATTTCGCCAATTTGAATCGCGCTTGGCATTGAATTTCGACTAGTGATTATGACCGTTATTCGTCACTATTTATTTTATCGGCGACCAGCTTAGCCTCGGGGGCATTTGCTTTCACCAAGCTAAAAAACATCGAGAGCGGTTGGTTCAATGCCAAGTAATTCTGATCTGCTAGGCGGGTCAGCTGCTTGCGCAATATCGCTTCCCACGGCTCGCCAAGGGCAGGTTCAGGCGCGCGCGTGGGCAGTGGATAGTGGCCGGTGCGATAAAGCTCGACCAAGGAAACCGAAGCCAAATCGCGCGCTAATACCCAGCGCCCCAGTTCGGTACGTTGCACCAGTTTGAGTGCATCAAAATCCGCTAGAAAGCGCTGCAATAAGTCGTCAGTCAAATTCGCAATTCTCTCCTTCAGATCAGCGCTGCTCATGCCATCGCCGCGCTGTTGCGCTTGCTTTAGTTGGCCCAGTACGCGCAAAGCCAGCGGCAGCCATTCGTCCGGCGGCACCGGCGGCTGATCGCGCTCAAAGCGATACGCAGCAAGGCTGGCTGCGAAACTGGCACCTAATAGCGCAATCAGCCAAAGCACATAAAGCCACAGAATAAATATCGGCAGCAAGCTCAAGGCGTCATAAATTTGCCGAGTCGCCGGAAACGCCGCGACATACCACACAAAGCCACGCTTGGCGATTTCGAAGAAAATCGTTGCCACCAAACCACCGGCCGCAGCGTGTCGCCAACGGACTTCACGGTGCGGCACAATCGCATAGCTTAAGGTGAAGGCAATAAATTCAATCAGCACTGGCACCAAGCCCAGCACCCACGAGGTGGCACCGAGTTCATCTGCCTGCGTTGCCGCCTGTTGCAGCATCGGCAGGCTGCGCGCATAGCCAGTCATCGCCAGAGAAGCCGCAAGCAATAGCGGCCCAAGCGTCAGTGCTGCCCAAAACACGACAAAACGCGCCATCGGCGGGCGCGCTGTCGGGGAACGCCAAATGCGATTGAATGTGGATTCAATTGAATTCATCATCAATACTGCGGAAACCATCAACGCAATGACGCCGGGAATGGTTAACGCGGAAGCGCGGTCAAATAATGGTTCTATATATTGCTTAATGGAACTACCCGCGCTAGGCACAAATTGGGTAAAGATGAATTCCAGCAGCTGCTCTTTAACGGTCTGAAATTGAGGAAATGCCGAAATAATGGAAAGACTGACCGCGCCTAAGGGCACGATCGCTAACATAGTCGTGTAGGCCAGCGCACCGGCTGCTTCGAAACACTGGTCGTCCCAGAAGCGGGTCCACAAAAAACGCGGAAAACTGTTGAACTTGATCAAGTTGCGGCGATGCCAGATGAGTATTTGCATAGGATCAACAATAGCAGCGCCGGGGCCGGTTTTCATGCAGCGCTTAGTCAAGAAAATTGGCGGCACTTTATTTTTTTTTGCATTGATGGCATTGCGCCTGGGCCGGTGTTGTAGCAGAAAATTCGCCTCAAGACGCTGTGCTAGCCTCGGCAGTTCACCTGTTCAGCGCCAAGGAAAAAGACCGCTATGGGCAAAAAAAATCTGACCTGTATTCCTCCCTTTGGGCCTCGTGCGATGAATTGCGCGGCGGCATGGACGCCAGCCTATACAAAGACTATGTCTAGGTTAGGCTGTTCATAAAGTACTGGAAAAGGTCTAGGATTGGTCAGAGAAATTCATGACGTCACGTAGAAGTAGCGCCAATGGTTAACTCGCTAACCCGCCACTGGTAACGCTAAATTAGAAAAGTTATCTTTGAAAAAATATTTCGTTCCGCCATGGCAATTGCTGCATCCGCTCAGGGCGTTTTTACATTAGCAATTGACGCACCAAATCTCCCAGCACGGGTAAATCCTCTGGTGTCAATTCGCTGGTTTCTGAGCTGAAATAATGCCGATGAAATGCCAATACCGCAGCCGGTTTGTCGCTCAAATCGTA
>JAYTAO010000015.1:0-5761 GCA_043737435.1 Rhodanobacteraceae bacterium
ACCCAACGTAGCGCCCCATTGAGCCGCACGCCCAGTCCTGGGATCCAGGGCAAAATCAGCAACGCTAGTGCGCCCCAAATCAACCAAATGGACACGCGCTCAATGCGTTCAAGTGGGGTTCGATAGAGCATATATGCCAGCATCACACCAATCGCGATGGCGATGGCGTGGCGAATCGCGTAGTAAAACGGCGAGACATTCTGTGCATCGGCAATCGCCAGCGAGCTTGAGGTCACCATCACCAAACCTAAGCCCAGCAGCCCGCAACCAGCGGCCATTAGCCAGCCATCCAGGGCGGGGAATGCCTCCAGCTTGGTTTCGACAAAGCTGTTTTGATTAAGTTTTAACGGCTGCGCCAAGGTATTCATCAGCGCACCTTCAAGGTTGCAAGGCCGAGCAAAACCAGCACCACGGTGATAATCCAAAAACGCACGATCACGCGCGGCTCGGGCCAGCCTTTAAGCTCAAAATGATGGTGTATGGGTGCCATCTTAAAAACGCGTTTGCCGCGAGTTTTAAACGAGCCGACTTGGATCATGACGGACAGAGTTTCAATCACGAAAATGCCGCCCATCAAAACCAAAATCAATTCTTGGCGCGCGATAATCGCCATCACGCCCAGCAGCGCACCTAACGCTAAGGCGCCGACATCGCCCATGAAGATCATCGCGGGGTAGGTGTTAAACCATAAGAACCCAAGACCGGCGCCGGCCACAGCACCGGCAATAATGGCAAGCTCGCCAGCGCCAGGAATATGGTGTAACAGCAGATATTTTGCATGGCCAACATCGCCAGAAACATAGGCAAATATGCCTAATCCGACCGCCACCATCACCGCAGGCAAAATGGCTAAGCCATCCAAGCCATCAGTCAAATTCACCGCGTTAGAAAAGCCCACGATCCAAAAATAAGCGATAACGATAAAAAACGCGCCAAGCGGGATCACGATGTCTTTGAAAAAAGGAATATAAAGCTCGGTGGCACTCGCGGCGTCGCGGGTCGCATATAAAAAAATTGCTGCGGCCAAGCCAAAAATGGACTGCAGTAAATATTTCCAGCGCGCGGGCAAGCCTTTAGGATCTTTCCTAACTAATTTTCGATAGTCATCTAACCAACCAATTAGACCAAAGCCCCACAGCACCGCGAGGCAAGTCCAGGTGTAGCGATTCGTCAAATCAGCGAACAGTATGCTTGAGGCGCTAATCGCCAAAATGATTAGACCGCCGCCCATTGTCGGTGTACCGGCTTTGGAGAAATGTGATTGCGGACCATCGGAACGAATAGGCTGACCGCCAGATTTCTTTTGTTGCGCGGAAAGCGTGCGAATAAATGCCCGTCCAAACATCAAAGAAATAGCAAGTGCAGTAATTGTGGCCGCAATCGCGCGAAAACTGATGTAGTTCAGCACATTGAGCAGGGCAAACTGAGCAGCGAAATTTTTCGCGAGCCAGAGCAGCATTAGTTGCCTCCTACGATGGCAATCTCAGCACCAAGCAGCGTTGCAACGCGCTCCATTTTTGCCGAACGCGAGCCTTTAATGAGCAAATTTACTGGTAAAGCTTGGTCTTGGGCTCGCGCCAAATTTGCCTTCAGTGCGTGTGCTAAGGCGTCGATGTCAGTAAATGCTTCGCCAATCGCGCCCGCGCTTTGTGCCGCTTGGGCGGCTTTATCGCCAAGGCAAAATAGCTTTTTCACACCTACCTTAAGCGCATGCGTGCCGACCTCGCGGTGCAGCGCGTCGGCGTCATTCCCTAGTTCGGCCATATTTCCCAACACCATCCATGCATGACCACCGAGCGCGACCAACGCCTCCATGCCGGCCTTGACCGAGCCGGGATTGGCGTTGTAGCTGTCGTCTAATAAATTCCAGCCGCCGGGTTGTGGATAAAGTTTTAGGCGGCCTTTGCTGCTGCCAGCCAAATTTAGCCCCGCGCTAATTTGCGTCAAATTCGCACCCGCCGCGATCGCCAAACTCGCCGCGGCAAGCGCGTTGCAGACATTGTGGGCGCCCATTAAAGCTAATGAAATCGGCGCAGTTCCGAGCCGGCAATGCAGGGTAAAGCGGCTAGTGGAGCCCAATTTGACGTCGCTGGCATAGACGTCCGCTGCCGGGCTATTCAGCGAAAACGTCAGCTTTGCCGCACCGGCTTGACTGGCGGCATGTAAGAAGCAAGCCAGCTCAGCGTCATCAAGATTGATCACCGCGGTTCCGCCGGGAAGCAATGCCCGATAGATTGAGGATTTTTCTTCGGCAACGCCGTGCACGTCGCCCAAACGTTCAAGATGTGCGGCCATGGCGTTATTCACCAGCGCCACATGCGGGCGCGCGATGTTAGCCAAATAACGAATATCACCCGGCTTTCCTGCGCCCATTTCGAGCACCGCAAACGCATGCTTTTGGCGAATACTCAACACCGTTAGCGGCAAGCCTAATTCATTGTTGAGATTGCCCGGCGTGGCCAGTGTTTTACCGACCTGTACCAAAATGCTGGCGGTTAGATTTTTGACTGTGGTCTTGCCGTTACTGCCGGTAATGGCGATGCGTTTTGCCGGCACCTGCTGACACCAAGCGGTGGCAAGTTGTGCTAACGCCGCTTCGACATTTTGCACCAGAATCTGCGGCAGCGCGCTTGCGCATTGCACGGTGACTAAGGCCGCAACTGCACCTAGCGCCTGGGCTTTAACGAGCAAGCTATGGCCGTCGATATGTTCACCTTTGATCGCAACAAAAACGCCGCCGGTTTCTAGCGTGCGCGTGTCACTGCTTACACTTTGCACAATGATGGCTTGTGCGTCTAACGCGGGCGCAATGTCCGAAATGAGTGTGCCACCAGATAATTCTGCGAATTCCGCGAGGGTTAAATTCATGCCGTGCGCTGGTGCTAAAGTATTTGCCGTGTCGCCCGCGCGAGACTTACTATTCGCCGTGTCCTTTTCGCCGGATTTTTGTTTATTCAGCACGCTTAAAGCCACCTTCGCGTCATCAAAGGCGTGTTTGACGCCGCGAATTTCTTGATAGTTTTCATGGCCTTTGCCAGCAATCAACACAATGTCACCGGATCTTGCCTGCATGATTGCCAGTTCAATGGCGCGCTCGCGCCGGTGCTCAACAAGGGCGCTTGCAGTTTTAAATCCGGCCAAAATTTGATCGGTAATTGCGGATTCGGATTCACTACGCGGATTGTCATTGGTGATAATCACGACATCGGCAAATTGCTCGGCAGCGCTGCCCATTAAGGCGCGTTTGCCAGTGTCGCGATCGCCACCGCAGCCGAATACGCAAATAAGTTTGAATTTTCTGCCGCCGTCGCCGAAGTTGGTTGCCGTATCGCTCGCGCAGGACTTAGAATTTAGGTGCTCGCGCAAATTCTTCAGCACCTGTGCCAATGCATCCGGCGTGTGCGCGTAGTCCACTACGACTAACGCTTGATCGCCGCCGCCCAGTCTGTTCATCCGCCCAGTAACCGGTTGTAGCAACGGTAGCACTGGCGTGATCTGATCCGCTGAATAACCTAGTGCAATCAATGCGGCAACCACGCCCAACAAATTAACGACGTTAAACCGGCCGTAGAGCGCGCTCTGTATCAAATGCTCCTGCCCGGCCACGCACAGAGTAAAACTTGCGCCACGACTATTGAGCACGATGTTTTTGGCGCACACTTGGCCGTTGCTGCTTGTGCCAAAGCAGATGCTGTTGATGCTTGCCGGCATTTGTGCGTAAAGCGTGCGGCCAAACTCATCATCGATGTTGATCGCGGCAGATTTTAGCGAAGCAAACTGAAACAATTTTGCTTTCGCAGCACCGTAGGCCGCCATGTTTTCGTGATAGTCCAAATGATCGCGCGTTAAATTCGTGAAGATCGCCAGCTCAAACGGCACGCCCGCGACGCGCTGCTGATCTAGTGCGTGCGAGCTTACTTCCATCGCCACCGCAGTTGCACCTTGCTCAACAAAGCCGCGTAGCGTGCGCTGCACGCTAATCGCATCCGGCGTGGTACGCACATCCGCTGGCGCGAATTCAGTCTTTTTCGCGTCTCCATCACCGGTGCGTTCAAGCCTCACACCGAGCGTGCCGATGCTGCCGCAGCGCAGTCCCAACACGTTAAGCGCATCTGCCAACAATAGCGTGGTTGAAGTCTTACCATTGGTGCCGGTGACGCCAATAATTCGCAGCGCAGCTCCTGGCAAGCGATAAAATTTTGCCGCGATATCGCCCAAGTGCGCGCGCAAATTATCGACGGCAAAGGTTGGAATCGTGAGCCCAGGCGGCACGCTTACACCTGCCGCAGGTTGCCAAATGATGACCGCGGCACCCGCTGCTTGCGCCTGCAGCGCAAAGGCCATGCCGTGCTGTACGGTGCCGGGCAACGCAATGAAGCCGCAACCCGGTTGCACTTCGCGGCTATCTAAGCTAAGCGCTGAGATCCTCAATTCGGGCACGGCGACGCTGCCTTCTGGCAATAAATCCGCAAGCCGCTGCTCAGTCATCGCCACCGCAGTCTTCATCGCAGCACCGGGTCAGCCACTGCTTCGGCGGTCGCGTCCAACATTTCTGGCGTGATTTGATCAATCACGCCTATGCTCATCGGCGCATCGGGCGTGACGTTGAGCAGCCGCAACGCGCCGCGCGTCACTTTTGAAAACACCGGCGCGGATATGGCACCGCCGGTAAAGGCATGACCCAGAGGGTCGTTGATCACCACCACACACGCGATGCGGGGGTTGCTGGCCGGTGCCAGCCCTGCAAATGTACCCACATACCTTGCTTGATAGCCTTGCGCGCTGGCTTTGCGCGCCGTGCCAGTTTTGCCGGCGATGCGATAATTATTGACTTTTGCCAGTTGTCCGGTGCCTTGGGAGGAAGTAACGCTTTCTAGCATCACCAAAAGTTCTGCTGCGACGTTAGGGTCGATGACGGCGGCGTCGGGATTATTCGAGCCCTTCACGAAACTGGGCGCGCGCATACGGCCGTGGTTGCCGATCGCGGCATACGCGGCGGCGATTTGCAGTGGCGTAACGGACAGCCCGTAGCCATAGCCTAGCGTGGCTTTTTCGGTTTCCCGCCAGCGACTTGCATCGGGCAAATATCCGGGCGATTCGCCGGGAAAACCGGAGCCGCTGACTTGCGCAAAACCAAAGCGCCGCAGTGCGTCGGACATTTGCTCACTGGAAAGTTGTAACGCGATTTTGGCAGCACCCACGTTGGAGCTGTGCATCAATACGCCACTGACGTCGGTCAGGCCGTAATTGTGGGTGTCGCCAATATTGTAGTTCGCCAGCTGCATGCGGCCGGGGCTGGTGTCTATCGGCGTCGTCGGGGTAAATTGCCCGCTTTCCAGCGCAGCGGCGATGGTGAAGGTTTTCATCACCGAGCCGGGTTCATAAACGTCGGTCACCGCGCGATTACGCAAATTCGAACCGGCGTCACGCACATGCGCATTCGGGTTGTAGCTGGGCTGATTCACCATCGCCAGGATTTCGCCGGTGGGCACGTCAATCATCACTAATGAGCCGGAACTGGCGTTGAGCTCAAGCACCGCGCTTTTCAATTCGCGGTAGGCAAGATATTGAATGCGGCGATCTATAGACAGCACCAGATCTTGCCCTGGTTCGGCAGTTTTCAGCTCGGCAACGTCGGCAATGCGTTGGCCTTTACGATCTTGCATGACGCGTTTTTTGCCGGGCTTGCCCTCCAACCAATTATTAAAAGCTAATTCCGCACCCTCTTGGCCGGTGTCGTCAATATTGGTAAAGCCAAGCA
>JAYTAO010000016.1:0-2268 GCA_043737435.1 Rhodanobacteraceae bacterium
GTGGACCGCACGGCAAGTGCGGACGTGCGCTTGGAAGCCGCCGCTATCGTGCTACTTGCGCTGCCTAGAAACCGCGCCAACGTCGAACTCAATCTGAGCTTGGAAGGCATGTTAGGCGAACATGCGCGTATCGCTGGCGGGAAATATCAACTTGATTTACCGGAATTTCTGGCACGTTTGAGCCAGTTTGAGCGGGTCACGCTGCCGGCTTTTAAGGGCTTTGCCCAGCTCAAGTCACAGCTGCTAGGCACTGAGCGCGAACGCTTGAAACTTGGCGAGCTGCAGGCGAAACCGCTCGCCGGATTCGTACGCAATCGTTTGATCGACGAAGTGTATTTGCCACTGATCGGTAATAACCTAGCAAAACAGATCGGCACCTTAGATGACAAACGCGCTGATCGTTCCGGGCTGCTATTGCTGATATCGCCGCCAGGCTATGGCAAAACCACTTTGATGGAATATCTGTGCGACCGCTTGGGCATGATTTTCGTGCGCGTCAACGGCCCAACTTTAGGGCACGAGGTGGTGTCTTTAGATCCGGCCAGCACCAGCCACCGCGGCGCCTCGGAAGAATTGGCAAAGCTCAATTTGGGGCTGGCGATGGGCAATAACGTGATGCTGTATTTGGACGACATCCAGCATCTAAGCCCGGAGTTCCTGCAAAAATTTATTAGCCTTTCGGATGCCACGCGCCGCGTCGATGCGATTGTTGATGGGCAGGCGGTGACGCTAGATTTACGCGGCAAACGCTTTGCTATTGTGATGGCCGGAAATCCCTACACCGAGACGGGCGAGGTGTTTCGCATCCCCGATATGTTGGCGAACCGCGCCGATGTTTATAACTTGGGCGATGTTTTATCCGGGCGCGAAGCCCTGTTTGCTGACTCGTATATTGAAAATTGCCTCAATGCGCATCCGCAAACTGCGGCGATCAGCGAGAAAGGCCGCGATGCGGTTTTGGCCTGTATGCGCCTTGCTGCCGGAGCCGATGCCGAGCTGCCGCCTGAGCTTTCCTTAGAAGCGATAGAAGTGCTGAAACGCATGATCAGCATTCGTGACGTGTTGGCGCGCGTCAACGCCGCCTACGTTGGCAGTGCCGCGCAAGATGATTCCTTCCGCACCGAACCGCCGTTTAAATTGCAGGGCAGCTATCGCAATATGGTGAAACTGACCGCGCAGCTCAGCGCACTGATGACGAGTGCTGAGCTAGACGCGCTGATTCGGGATCATTATCGCGGCGAGGCGCAAACCTTAGGCGCCCGGGCGGAGGAAAATCTACTCAAATTGGCGGCCCTGATTGGACAACCCACCGCCGATGAAAGCGCACGTTGGATTACGCTGTGCGAAAACTTCCGCGCCCAGCAAAAACAGGGCGGTAAGCACAGCGATGGCAGCACCAAAATTGCGAATTTGCTGGCCGATATTGCGCTGCAGATTGAAAAGCAAAGCAGCGCGACCGATGCGCAACAGCTAAGCAGCCGCAAACTAAGCGAAGCGTCGAGTAAAGAAATTTCCGGCGCGCTCAAGGTTCTGGCGCATTCAGCGCAAGCGGCCGGCGTGGCAAATGCCAATAAAACCAATGCCTTAGTAGCGCCCCCCGAGCTTTCGCACGCGCTCGAGCGGCTGGTGAAATCTTATGAGGAAACGCTGGTACCGCTCGTGTCGGCGATGCACCATAAAATGACGCTGGATCATTCGATTTGGGAACACGTACGGCAAGTGCGCACCGATTTGGACGAATTGGTTAAGCGCGGCAAGACTAGGGGGCCTGGGTTTTGAGTGGCTATCTAACCATGGTGGGTGCGCATTCGCTGCTTGAATATCGCAAGCATGAATGCCCTTGGCTTGCCGCTGTTTTCACCTGCAATTAGCGCTGCACCTAATGCTTTGGCTTGTGCGCGTCGTTGTTGATCACGACGGTTTGCATCAACATCGTTAGCACCAATCTGAGATTCGACCCAGCGGTCTTGCTGGTTGATCTGCGTAATGGTCTTTGCAACCGTTGCCACGAGTTCGCTCTTAGGTAACCTGCAGTTGCTCATTTTAGTGCCAATTTTACTTGTTGCTGTAACCCAGGGCGTTGCCCTGGGCTAGCTTTGCTTGTGATTTCAGCGTTCAAAACCGCAAGCGGTCATGAGCTTTTCTCGACTAAATCGCTACTTATTTCGTGGATTTCTTAGCGTTTTTTTCGGCTTTTTTCTCTTTTGGAGTTTTTAGCGGTTCTTTCTTTTTGCTTTTTTGGCTGTCCATACCTTTTGGCATCGTCAT
>JAYTAO010000017.1:0-2267 GCA_043737435.1 Rhodanobacteraceae bacterium
GATGGTGGCTCTGCACGCTTGCGATACCGCTACCGACCATGCAATTCACTTCGGCATACGCAATCAAGCCGGCGTGATTTTGTGTTCGCCTTGTTGCCATAAACAACTGCGGCCGCAGATCCAGTTGCCAAAAGTACTCGCCCCGTTGCTGCAACACGGCATCCATTTGGGGCAGGAGGCGGAAATGCTGACCGATGGCTTGCGTGCGCTGCTTTTGGAAGCAGCAGGCTATCAAAGCCAGGTGATCGAGTTTATCGACAACGAACACACCGCAAAAAATAAAATGATTGTAGCCATTCGACGCAAAGTGCCGCTGTCGCCAGCCCGCAATATGGAAATTGCTGCGCAAATCGCCAGCCTCAAATCATTCTATGGCGTACGCGAACATTGTTTGGAGACGTTGCTCGCGCAGTCTGCGTAAACACACCTAGTAGGAATATTGAACCTGCGGCATTAATCGTATATTTCGATAAACGATCAAGCCACCTCCGCACTTTCCTGCGCTAAAAATTGGCAATAGCGCTTTCTTCCTTCACGTTTGGCTTGATACAGCGCTTGATCAGCCCGAGTAATTAGAGTTTCGCTGGCAATCTCGCCGCTGACGGTGAGGGTACAAATACCGATACTTAAGCTGACTTGCCCGCCAAGCGGGGAGCTGGCGTGCGCGATATTAAGCTCAGCTATTGCGCTCAAGCAGGCATTTGCCAACAGCACGGCGGAGTTGGCGTCCGTGTCAGTCAACAAGATCGCGAATTCCTCGCCACCATAGCGTGCGACTAGATCACTGGCACGGCTAACAACTGAATTCAGCACGCCAGCTACCGCTTTAATGCAGCCATCGCCCTCAAAATGGCCGTAGTGGTCGTTGTATTGTTTGAAGTGATCGATATCAATCATCAGCAAAGACAGCGGCGATTGGCTGCGCTGCCCACGGCGCAGTTCCACTGCAAGACGCTCATCAAACGAGCGCCGGTTGGCAATGCCGGTCAGACCATCCTTCATGCTCATTTGCCGCAATTCTTCGGTACGTTGCAGTACTTTTTGTTCCAAGCTTTCGTATAGGCGTGCATTGACCAAAGAAATCGCGGCCTGCGAGCTCAGCAGTTCCAGGGTCTGCTGATGCTTTACGGTGAAAACGCTTTCCATCAAATTGTTTTCTAAATACACCAAAGCCACCAGCTTGCCTTGCGCACTAACCGGCAGGCACAGCACTGATTTTGGCTGGCGTTGGATCAGGTAGCGGCTATTGGAAAACCGTTGATCCAGCGCCGGGTTATTTAACAACAGCGTGGCGCGCGTCAGCACAACGTATTCGATAATCGCTGAAGGTAGCGATGGCCGCTCACAGTGGGTCAATTCAACAAGCGGGCGGCGGATCAATTGCGAGTCAAATCGATGCCTGTCGGAGACGCCACCGGAAACTTCGACGGTCATTGTTTCGTCGTCCACTAACACAATAAAACCATGCTCGGCACCGGCATTTTCCAACAGCACGGCGAGCATTTTTTGCAGCAAGGAATCGAGCTGAATTTCTTTCGCCAGCAGCTGGTTGGCCTTAAGCAAAGAATGCAGATCAAGTTGATCTGAATGCTCCGAGCCGCTGCGATAGGAACGCGTTTGCTGCGAGGAGCCGTGCTGTCGCTCTAGTGCGCGAAAGGAAATGCTGGGCCAACTTGCTTCCAGCTGGCGACATTTGACTTCCGCGCCCCAGCGCCGATAGTGGTAATAGGCATCGCGGATAAAATTATTCGCCAGCTGCTTTTGTTTACGCGCCAACCAAAAGCGCGCGTAGAGCTCGTTTGCAATCGCCTCGCTGATGCAAAACCCGGCTTCAGCTGCGGCGTCAATGGCTTGCGCGTACAGATCCATCGCCGCCGAATCATCGGCGCGAACGCGCGCTAATTCGGCCTCAATCAGCAATGCTTTGTGGCGGAAATTATCGCCACAGGCCACTGCCCAAAGTTGGAAATTCGCCAAATAGCCCTCAACCTCTGTGCAGCTAGCTGCCACCTCATGAGCATTGAGTTCGCTTTTTAATAAACCAAGCGCGGTATAAAACATCGCATCAACCAGCGATGGGCTGTCCGGCAGACACATCCTGATGATGCTAATTCCGCCGGAGCTTTCACGCCATGCAATGGCATCGTCGAGCAAATAGCTGTGCCGCAGCGCGGCGCTGAAATGCAGTGCCAACGGGATCGACGGGCTTTGTTTGTCGCCGTTAAAAAATTCCGCCGCGCTTACTGCGTCACTTGTATCGCTATCCA
>JAYTAO010000018.1:0-5710 GCA_043737435.1 Rhodanobacteraceae bacterium
ATGCGTTCGAAGGATTACCTATTGAGCTGATCGAGCGTATCGAGCTGGTGCGTGGACCGTTGGCGGCGCTGTATGGCTCCGATGCGATAGGCGGCGTCATTCAAATTTTTACCCGCACACCCGATTCGCCTAGCGTGGAAGTCGGCATTTCGCGCTATGACAGCTTTCACTTGAGCGCCAGCCACGGCTTTCGAACTGAACGCGGTGGCGTGGGCATTGCGGTCAGTCGACGCGGTAGCCAGGGTTTTTCCTCGCAAAATATCAACGGCTTTAGCTTTGATCCTGATCGCGATGCCAGTTATGCCGAACGCGCTTTGATTAGCGCTGATACGCAAGCCAATGAGCAATTGAATTTCCGTGCAAACGTGTTGCGCAGTGCCAGCGACGTTGAATTTGACGATGGCCGTTCGACGCTGGTGCAGCGGCAATTTGGTGTCAGCGCCGTATATGAAAACTCGGAAACTCATGCGCAAACGTTTCGCCTGGGTTACGCCTCGGAAGTGATCGACACGCCGGTGTTTTTCTCGACGTTTCGCACGCGGCGTTTGCAGGGCGATTGGCAGCATGATTTGAGTCTGGACGGTGGCAAGGCGCTAAGTTTTGGCCTTAATACCGCATCAGAAGAGGGCAGTGCAGGCGGCGACAAGCGTACCTTGATCGCGCCGTTCGCGCGCTTTGCGATACCGCTTGATGGGCATGAACTCGAAGCCTCGGTGCGTGCGGACGATGATTCGCAGTTTGGTTTGCACGGCAGCTTTACCGCAGCTTGGGGATACCAGTTTGAGTCCGCGCGCCTATTCGCTAATTTCGGCCAAGGGTTTCGCGCGCCGAATTTGAACGAGCTCTATTCCCCCGGCTTCGGCGGCTTATTCGCTGGCAATGCTAATCTGGACCCTGAGCGCTCCCATTCGTTCGAAATTGGCGCCGATCAAGGCTTTGGTGCAGCGTCCAAAGTGCGATTACGAGCCTATCGCACCCGCATTAGCGATCTGATTAGTTTCAGCGGCGGCCAGGTTTTCAGTGCCGAAAATATTGCGCGCGCAGCGATTGATGGCGTCGAATTATCGGCCGAATCAGCGCTATTTGCTTGCCAGCTTAGTGGTGATATCACGCTGCAGAATCCACGTAACTTAAGCAACGGTCAGACACTGTTACGTCGAGCGAAGCGCAAAATTGGTGCCCACGCCTATTGCGATTTTGACAGGCTCGATGTTTCGCTGGATGGCTTTGGCTATGCTTCGCGCGAAGATTTTGGCGCGACTTTGCCCGGTTATGGTCTAGTGGATTTGTCTGCGCGCTATCAAATCGCACCGGCGTGGTCAGTACAGGCCAAGCTGGAAAATCTATTTGATCGTAAGTACGAACTGGCAAGCGGCTTTAATACCCCGCAGCGCACTTGGCTTTTCTCGGTGAAATGGGCGCAATAGCTTGCGGGAGTTAGGTCGTGCGAGCCGTGCGCGACCCTGGTTTTTCTTGCCGTCGCAGAGTTTTGGTAAAAGCTAAAACAACTCTGCACGAAGAAAATGGCGCAGTGCGCAAAGCACTGTGCCACCTGTGCGAGCGATCAAAGCAAACGGGGATGAATACGATTGCAACACATCCTTTGTTGCGCCGCACATCTTTAGTATGCCGACACGCGCCGACCCGGACCACTAGAGCTTGGTCGTAAGTAGCTTAGGTTTTTTTGCCAAGCTCGCTATTTTCAATTTTCTTCGTAAGCGGCTGCGCCGAAAATTACGAAGCAGCAACGAAGTTTTCTTAAAGGACTTGTGATGCGTGGTTTTCAAAGTTTCTTGATTGGATTTTGCTTCTCCGTAATTTCTTCGATTTGTTTATTTCCTAACAATGCAGCGGCTGCGATCAACGCGCAAAATTTAGGCGCAAAATATGATGCAGCGCAAAGCAACATCACCTTTCGCGTGTTTTCTTCACGTGCAACGCGCATTGAAGTTTCGATCTACAAAACCGCATCTGGCGCGCAGTCGGTCGTCAATTATTCGCTGGTGAAAGATGCTGCAAATGTTTGGTCGAAAACCGCCTCAGTCGCTACGCTACAAAACTCCTACGGCATGACCGGAGCGGTTTACTACGGTTATCGCGCGTGGGGTCCAAATTGGATCTATGTCAGCACCTGGACTAAAGGCACGGGTGTAGGTTTTGTCAGCGACGTTGACAGCGCGGGTAATCGCTTTAATCCCAACAAATTGTTGTTTGACCCTTACGCGCTTGAGTTGAGCCAAGATCCAACCACGCCCAGCTGCACGAATGGCACCATCTATGCCAGTGGAGCTGCATATCGCAATCTAGACAGCGGCAGCTGCGCGCCCAAGGGCGTGGTGTTGGCGCCCAGCAGCACTTCGGTCGGCGTTAAACCGACCCGCGCATTCAAAGATGATGTGGTCTATGAGGTGCAGGTGCGCGGCCTGACCAAAAATGACACCAGCGTCCCCTTGGCACTGCGCGGTACTTATGCAGGTGCAGCGCTCAAAGCGGCATCGCTAGCGTCTACGGGCGTTACCGCGGTGGAATTTCTGCCGGTGCAGGAAACTCAAAACGACACTAATGATGTCGATCCACTGAGCGATATCGGGGATAATTATTGGGGCTACATGACCCTAAACTACTTTGCACCTGATCGCCGCTATGCCGCTGACAAATCTGCAGGCGGGCCGACTAGGGAGTGGAAAGCGATGGTCAAAGCATTTCACGACGCGGGTATAAAAGTGTATATCGACGTGGTTTATAACCACACCGGCGAAGGTGGCGCGTGGGGCGGCAGTGACGGTTTGACGGTTTATAACGTGCAGTCCTTTCGCGGCTTAGACAACCCGACTTACTATTCTTTGAACAATGGCTTTCAGTATTCCTGGGACAACACCGGAGTCGGCGGTAACTACAACACCCGCAATCTGACCGCGCAAAATTTAATTATCGACTCTTTAGCCTACTGGCGCGATGCCTTAGGTGTGGACGGGTTTCGCTTTGATTTGGCTTCGGTTTTGGGCAATACCTGCCAGCACGATTGTTTTAACTACGACAAGATGGATCCAAACACCGCGCTTAACCGCATCGTTAATGAATTGCCGCCACGGCCAGCAGCAGGCGGCAGCGGCCTAGATTTAATTGCCGAACCTTGGGCGATTGGTGGCAATTCGTATCAAGTGGGGAATTTTCCGAGCGGCTGGTCGGAATGGAACGGCAGCTATCGGGACACTGTGCGGGGCAAACAGAATCAACTCGGCCTGACCGTGGTCACCACAGCCCAACTGGCAAACCGTTTTGCTGGCTCGTCGGATCTGTACGGCGATGATGGCCGCAAACCCTGGAATTCGGTCAACTTTATTGTCGCGCACGATGGTTTTACCCTGAAAGATTTATACAGCTACAACGCCAAGCAAAACTCGCAGGCATGGCCGTTTGGGCCTTCGGACGGCGGTGAAGACAACAACGCCAGTTGGGATCAGGCGGGTGTTGCGCTGGATCAACGCAAAGCCGCGCGTACGGGCTTAGCGCTGATGTTGCTGAGCGCGGGCGTGCCGATGTTGACCGGCGGCGATGAGTTTTTGCGCACGCAAGCGGGCAACAACAATGCTTACAACTTAGATTCAACGGCGAATTGGCTCAATTACGCGCTCGATAGCAATGCCACGAACCACTTGAGCTTCACCTCCAGGTTGATCGCATTTCGCAAAGCGCATGCGGCGCTGCGTCCCAGCAATTTTTACTCGGGCGTGGACAACAACGGCAATGTGATGGAGCAATTGCGCTGGTTCAAACCGGATGGTGCACAAGCCGATACCGCTTATTTTACCAGCACCAGCAATCACGCGATTGCCTGGCGCATCGACGGCAGCGAATTGGGCGACAGCAGCAGTGCGATTTATGTCGCCTACAACGGCTGGTCTGGTGCGCTGAACTTTGTTTTGCCTTGGCCGGGCGCAGGTAAATCTTGGTATCGCGTGACCGACACGGCGACTTGGAATGAGGGCGCGAATGCCGTTGCCTTGCCAGGCAGCGAAGCGTTTATTGGCGGTGAGACAACCAACTACAGCATGCAAGCGCGTTCGGTATTGTTGTTAATCGCTAAATAGCTCCTCATCAAGCAGCGTCGCCGCAGGGGTAGGTATGCAGCTCAACTAATTTGGGTAGCCTCATAAAGCAATATCGCCGCAGTAATAGGTATGCAGCTCAACTCATTTCGGCCGTTCAATGCCGTCGCTAGAAAAAAACGCGCACGAAAAATTTTTTCGTGCGCGCTTAACCCCGAGTCGTTAAGCACCGCGTAGCAGATGGACCACCCACAACGGAGTCCACCATGCTGCTGCTTAATTCCAAAAATGCCCAACGCCCACTTACCTTAGCTTTAGCGCTTTCACTGACGCTGCTGGCGGGTTGCAATGAAGTTAATCGTGCCGAACAAGAAGCCGGATCCGCTGGTACCGGGCGCACCCGGAACACAGGCTCAACTGGCGTCGTCAGCGAAGCCGACAAAGCGAAATTAGAAAGTCCACAAAGCCCATCACAACCTGCGGCGGACATGCCTTTGCAAGAGTCCTACGCCGAACCCGGCGATGCGTCGGCAAGCACGCAAGCGCCAGTCGATAGCGCGCCGATCACGGCGGGCAATAAGAAAGATATGGTCGGCCTAGCGGCGGCGCATGGCCTAGCCGCGGCGCAGGCACCTGAAGCGCAAAATGCGCCAGACGCCCGAACGCGCCCTGCTGACAATGGCGCGGCAAAACCCGCAGCTATCGGCGGCCAAGTTATTGCGGAAGAAAAAAATATCGCGGAGTTAGGGCGTGCCACGCCGCCGCCGCCCGAACTAGCCGCGCCCGTCGAGTCAGAACTCGTAGTCAACACCGAAAATTATCAGCACACGCCGGTGAACCCGATCAAACAAGCGGCGATCGAGCCGGTGTCTACTTTTAGTATTGATGTCGATACCGGCTCCTACACCAATACTAGGCGAATGCTCACCCAAGAAAATCGCCTTCCGCCTGCCGATGCGGTGCGCGCCGAAGAATTCATCAACTATTTTGACTACGGTTATAAACAGGCAGCGAACCGCGCGCAGCCATTTTCCGTAACCACTGAACTCGGCAGCGCACCTTGGAATGCTAAACACCAGCTGCTCTTGATCGGCTTGAAAGGCGTTGAGATGCAAAAAAGCGAAATTCCTGCGGCGAATTTGGTGTTTTTACTGGACGTCAGCGGTTCCATGGACGAGCCCATGAAGCTACCGTTAGTGAAAGCGTCGATCACACAAATGGTTGAACGCATGAGCGCTAGAGATCGCGTTTCCATCGTCGTCTATGCCGGTGCCGCGGGTTTGGTGCTGGAACCCACCGCTGGCGATCAACACGAAAAAATATTAGCCGCGCTGGCGCAACTGAGTGCCGGCGGTTCGACCAATGGCGGCGAAGGCATTGAGCTGGCTTATAAACTAGCTAGTGCCAATAAAATTCCAGGCGGTGTGAACCGCATTATTTTGGCAACCGATGGCGATTTTAATGTGGGGCAATTCAACCAGGACAAGCTCAAAGAATTCGTCGCCAGTAAACGCGATAGCGGCGTCAGCCTGTCCACACTGGGCTTTGGCGCGGACAACTACAACGATGCGATGGCCGAACAGCTGGCCGATGTCGGCAACGGCAAGTATGCCTATATTGACTCAATCGAGGAAGCCAGCCGTGTGTTGGGCCGTGAGGTC
>JAYTAO010000019.1:0-5703 GCA_043737435.1 Rhodanobacteraceae bacterium
ATTGGGCACGAACGACGCTGGCTGGACTAAAAAGCCTCGGCCCAAGTCTTGCGCCACTCTCGGCGTTAACGGCTGCGCATTGAAGTTAGATAATTTACCAATACAGTGGCGACTAATTCGCCACAGTTGAGCGTGCCCTGCATCGGGCCTAACGGAAAAAAACAATACCAGCCAGCCTGCCTTCTAGGACGCATAGCTGGCGCCCAACGCCAGCGCCATGGGGGCGGAAAAAATTACCTCTACCGGAATAATTTTCCAAGCGCGAAATGTGCGTTATCTAACCGACCAAACAAAATGAATATGCCTTGGGTTTGGCGCAGCAAACGCCCTGATCAAATTCATTTATAGCCACAGTGGATATGGGTTTAAGCGCTGCTTTTGCCGCTTTTGATCAGCTGTTCTTTTATCCTTTTCTTGAAGAAATCGGGTTTTTAAGCAAGCGCTTTTCTAGTGGCGAAACTTGGCATCAGCCTTGCAATTGATCCCGTGCAGACATCTGCATTTATTGACCCTCCCCCCGGTCAATAGATTTCATGAAAGTCCCCACGTTAGGAGTAGTAAAAATGAGTACCAGCAGCAATCAAAACGCCAGCCAATCTGGCAACAAAAATCCAGACGAAAAAGGTGGCCGTGGCAGCAACCAATACGCTTCGGTTTCTAGCTCCAAAAGCAGCCCGAGCGATTCCTCGAACGGTTCAGGTTCCAAGGCCAGCTCGAGCCATCCGTCGGGTGCTTCCGGCACAAAAAGTAGCGCGAGCGATTCCTCTAATGGTTCCAGCTCAAGAAGTAGCGCTAGCAACTCTTCAAGTGGTTCCGGTCTTAAAAGCAGCGCTAGCAACTCTTCAAACGGCTCTGCATCAAAGAATGGCTCGAGCAATTCCTCGAGTGCCTCCAGCAAAGGCGACAGCGAAAATCGTGGATTCGCGGGTATGGACCCAGAAAAACAACGCGAAGTCGCCGCAATGGGCGGCAAGGCCGCGCATGAATCCGGCAACGCCCATGAGTTTACGTCCGCACAAGCCCGTGAAGCCGGCCGCCATTCACATGACAATGATCCCAAAAGCAGCGGACGCGCTGCTAGCGGTAGCAACAGTCGTTAATTGAAAAAGTATTTGCGGTCAGGGAGCCCTGTGTTCCCTGACCTTTTTTTGTTATGTCCCTAATTATTATCCCACGACGGAACGTGTTGAAGAACCAAAACGGTGACCGTCAGCGAGCAAATCGCTAAAAAGTGCCTAGGCCGTCATATATGAATCTACGCGTATTTTCTCTGACAAAAAAAAATTAAGGAAAACCAACCATGAGCACCAGAAATATTCTTAAAACGCTTACCGAGGAACACGAGCAACTGCGCGATTTATTTGCGCAAATGGAAAAAACCAGCGATACCGCCGCCAAAACGCGGGAAAGCCTATTGCGCAAAATTGAGCTGGGATTGGTTCCCCATGCGAAATGGGAAGAAGCGGTGCTTTACCCGGCCTTTAAGCAACGCGCAGATCGGGACGGCTTAAAAACGCATGCAGAAGCTGTAACTGAACATAAGACCGTAGAAGAGGTCGTGATTCCTTCGGTGAAAGCCGCTGAATTTGGCACTCCACAATTTGCTGGTCGCGTAAAAGTGTTCGGTGAATTAATTGATCACCACGCTACAGAGGAAGAAAAAACTATGTTCAAAATGGCCAAAACCATGTTCTCTGCGGAAGAGCTTGGACAATTAGATGAGCAATACGAACAGTGGAAAAGCTCTCCCGACGGATTAACTGCAGTGGCGTTTGCTACTGCGGAAATGAATCAGTCAGCCAATAATTATCTCAGTGTCGATTGAGCTAAACCGGGCGGTGGTTTCACGCGAACTAGTTCGGAAACTAAGTGCTGTCCCCTATAAGTTAAAAAGTTTGTCGTCTCGATCCCGAGGCCATCCAGGAGAGTTTTATGCCACCTTCAAAACAGCCGGAACTGAGCGCATTGCCTAGTTTAGAGGCGATAGATCAGCAGCTAGACGAAGCCGATGCCACGGCGGGTGCCTTCCCATTTAATGCAGAAAAAGCGGATGAGTATGATTCCAACTGCGCTACCCACCCGCCCGAAGGCGCACTGTTTAAGCCGCCATCGTATTCGACAACGGGCAGCACTCTGAGCGAAAATGCTGCGAATGAAAAGACGGGTGGGCCTGCCACACCAGGGGCGGCTCCTTCTAGGCTGCCGCTAACCCGGGTGCGAACGGACGCTGCGGGTCAGGGCTTAACGACCAATCAAGGCGTGCCGGTTGCAGACAATCAAGCGTCGTTAAAAGCCGGTCTTCGTGGTCCCGCGCTGCTGAAAGATTTTATCCTGCGCGAAAAGATTACGCATTTTGATCACGAGCGTATTCCCGAAAGAATCGTGCACGCGCGCGGGTCGGCGGCGCACGGCGTTTTTGAATCCTATGCCTCGTTTGAGAATATTACCCGAGCCTCATTGCTTTCCGAGGCAGGCAAACAAACTCCCGTGTTTGTCCGTTTTTCCACGGTAGCCGGTGAGCGTGGCTCCAAAGATACCGCCCGGGACGTACGCGGCTTTGCCGTAAAGTTTTACACCGATGAGGGCAATTGGGATTTAGTAGGCAACAACATGCCGGTCTTTTTCATCCAGGATGCGATGAAGTTTCCCGATCTGGTGCATGCGGTGAAGCCGGAGCCGCATAACGGTATGCCGCAGGCAGCCTCAGCGCACGACACCTTTTGGGATTTCGTGTCGCTTATGCCCGAGTCCACGCACACGTTGATGTGGTTGATGTCAGATCGGGCTCTGCCGCGCAGTTATAGAATGATGCAGGGTTTTGGCGTTCATACGTTCCGCTTTGTAAACGCGTTCGGCGGGTCGTCGTTCGTGAAATTTCATTGGACACCGATGCAGGGTACGCATGCACTGCTGTGGGATGAAGCAGTCAAAATTTCAGGCTGCGACCCGGATTTTCATCGTCGCGATTTATGGGATGCGATCGAAGCCGGGAGCTACCCAGAATGGGAGCTGGGCGTACAAATTTTCTCCGAAGAACAAGCCGAGCGTTTCAGCTTTGACGTCCTGGATGCAACCAAATTGATTCCAGAAGAGCTGGTGCCGATTACTCCGTTGGGAAAAATGGTGTTGAATCGCAATCCGGATAATTTTTTTGCAGAAACCGAACAAGTGGCTTTTTGTACTGCGCACGTGGTGCCTGGGATCGATTTTTCCAACGATCCCTTGTTGGCCGGGCGTATTCATTCCTACATCGACACCCAAATTTCGCGTTTGGGCGGGCCGAATTTTCACGAGATTCCCATCAATGCCCCGATCGCTGCGGTTCATAATAACCAGCGCGATGGCATGCACAGGCAAGCGATTCATCGCGGACGGGTGGCTTATGAGCCCAATTCTTTGGCAGGCGGCTGCCCATTTCAAGCCGGTGCGGCGGGCTATGTGCCATTTCCTGAGCCGGTTCAAGGCGATGAAGTGCGCGGTAAGCCAGAAAAGTTTGCCGAGCATTTCAATCAGGCTCGGCTTTTCTACCAAAGCCAGACTTCCGTTGAGCAAGCCCACATCAAAGCTGCGTACCGCTTTGAGCTTAGCAAGGTGCAAATCCCCGCGATTCGCTCACGCGTACTTTCTATGCTGCGCAATGTCTCACAAGATTTAGCGCAAGCCATTGCCGATGATCTGGGCCAAGCGCTGCCGCCAGCAATGCCGCCCGTGCTTGCGGAAACTACTTTGTCTGAGATTGATGAATCCCCGGCGCTGTCGTTGCTGGCGCGCCCAGGCACGGTCGGCGTGCAAACCCGGCGCGTGGCGATATGGGTTGCAAACGGCGTGGATAGCAAACAAGCCCACTCGATCTTCGCCGCCTTGCGCCAGGCAGGCGCTAATCCGCGCCTGCTCGGGCCACGAATCGGCGTTTTTAACAGCGACGATGGTTCTGAGATTGAAGCCGTTGCTTCGCTTGAGACAGAACCCGCAGTGCTGTTTGATGGCATGGTGTGCCCTTCTGGCAATAGCGACTTTATAAGGACTTTTGCCACCGATGGCCGCGCAGTCGATTTTCTTAAGGATCAGTACCGGCACTGCAAAACGATTTTGCTCGTGGGTAAAGCTTCAGAGCTGCTTGGCGTGATTGGATTGCCCGCGCCAAAGGCTGCTCAAGCGGGCATTGTTGTGGGCACCAAAGGCAGTGCCAGTGAGGTGAAACAGTTTATCGATCAGCTCACCCTGCATCGCCATTTTAGTCGTGAGTCAGAGCCACCGTTGTTGTAAAAAGCTTAAACTAACTCGGCGATAGAGTGGATGGGAGGCTCGTCATTGCGAGGAGCGTAGCGACGTTGAAATCTCAAACGTTTTAATTGAGATTGCTTCACCACGTTCGCAATGACGAGCTGTTCTAAGTCGAGTTTTGTAGCGCGTCGTTAGGCACCTTCCAAACATAATTTCTTCAAACACTACGCTGCAGAGCAATAATTTAGTGGCTGTAGCGCGCTTCTTGTAAATCAATCTCACGACCGATTTTTCGCAAAATAATTTGCTTGGTACCTTGGCTGCGGCCAAAACGTACCACCTCTTCCCGTTCCGCCCGCAAGCCCACTAAGCGCAATTGATGCTCAACTCGATCCGTATCGCCGTGCTGTGTGGGCTCGTGGGATTGGACGGCTAGCGCATCTTCGCGCGCATAGCGGGCAATGCGCTGTCGATAGGCCGCTACGATGCGAACCGCCGCGTCGGCGTACAGATCAAAATCGGTCGCGTCGCTTGGCACCGCTTGTTTTGCTGCAATTACCGCGTGCACCGCTGCCTCGATTGCGGCAGTGCGAACCCGATTTTCCGCCGCGCCATGCGCTGGGTTAGATGGCAGCTTCATGCCTTTAAGAATAATGGGTAATCCAATACTGGCCAGCAACAGCGATACCAAAATCACGCTGGTGGCAAGAAAGATGGCCAGCTCACGCCCAGGAAAGGGCACGCCTTCGGATAAGACCAGCGGCAATGTCAACACCCCAGCCAATGTAATCGTGCCGCGCGCACCGGCAAATGACATTGCTAAAACCAGCCGCCAGTACGGGGTTGCGGAAGTTGAATCAACAAATACTTTACGCAGTGTCAGCCACACCCAAACAAATCGCAGTGCCGCAAGCGCCAGCATAATCAACAAAACATAAAGTCCTAGCCACCACGGATTGTCGTGCCCGGTACTGGTGACAGTGATTGGAGCTGCCGCAAAAATGGCCGGAATTTGCTCGCCCAACAGCACGAAAATACTGCCGTTCGCAGCGAACTGCACCATATCCCACACCGCTGTTCTACGAATGCGGGTGACTGCGTGCCAGTGGCTGTGCGGCGCAAAGCCCATGGTGATACCGGCGGCCACCGCGGCCAAGATTCCCGAACAATGAAATTGCTCGGCGATTAAATAAACGCCAGATGGTATTAGCAAGCTGAGCAATATTTGGGCGCCGCCATCATCCCCCAGCAACACGGACGAGCTGGACCACGGCCGGGTAACTAGCCAAGTGACAATGGCACCAATCGCTAGGCCGCCGAGCGCCAGCCAGACAAAACTGAAGCCTGCGCTGAGCGGCGAAAAGGCGCCGGTCAACATCGCAGCAACGGCGAAACGCATGCAGACTAATCCTGAGGCATCATTAAAAAGCGCCTCGCCCTCTAGAATGTGGCGCATGCGGGTTGGAATCGGCGTACGCG
>JAYTAO010000020.1:0-2251 GCA_043737435.1 Rhodanobacteraceae bacterium
GTCGCCGATGAACTCAACCACGTCAGTTTTTATTTGACCGACGTGCTGTATCGCGTGGTGCCGAGCTATTTTGAGGAGTTTGAGTACGCATTGAGCGCGGTCTATGGCCAGGAAGGTGCCGCGTTGGTGCCCCTGGCGGCGCACCTAAAGTTCGCGCTTTGGGTCGGCGGCGATATGGACGGCAACCCGAATGTCGGTGCGGCCACGATAGCAGCCAGTTTGGCGCATCTGCGTGCGCTGATTTTAGAACGCTTTTCCGCCGAAGTGCGGACATTAGCG
The DNA here is from genome assembly GCA_043737435.1 of Rhodanobacteraceae bacterium. Taxonomy (GTDB): domain Bacteria; phylum Pseudomonadota; class Gammaproteobacteria; order Xanthomonadales; family SZUA-5; genus JANNYA01. Next base: position 280 of record JAYTAO010000020.1, read on the forward strand.
CGGGTTTTGAGCCAATCGAGCGAGCGGGTAGCGGTTGATCCAGCGCTGCTTGCGCGTGTGGCTCATTATCGTGTGCTGCTGCCGCGCGCCTCGGTTAATTTGAATACCCGCTACGGCGATATGCCGTACCGGCAGCTGCTGTTATTGATTGCAGCACGCTTGAATAACTCACAGAAAGCGCGTTTACCGGGCTATTTGAATGCCGAGGAATTTGCTGAGGATTTGCGCTTAATTGAATTCAGCTTACGTAAGCACCACGGCGCACAAGCAGGGTTGTATCCCTTGGCGCAATTGCAGCGGCGGCTCGCATGCTTTGGCTTTCACTTTGCCCGGCTCGATCAGCGCCAAGATTCGCGCGTGCATGCGCGCGCCTTGGCAGAGCTGCTGACCGATCCAGATTGGCCGACGCGCAGCACAGCAGAACGGACCAAGGTTTTAGTCGCGGTGCTGGCTGGCAAACGTAGTCTACGTCGACCGGTTGCTGAGCCCGCCCGTGGCGTGGTGGCGGTGTTTAAAGCCCTAAGTCAGCAGCGCGCCCAGTTCGGAGCGGCGGCGCTTGGCCCCTACATTATTAGTATGACGCGCGATCTTAGCGATGTTTTAAGCGTACTAGCGTTAGCCGAATGCGGCGCGCGCGGCAGTGCGAAGGCGATTGACGTGGTGCCGCTGTTCGAGACGGTCGATGATTTGCGCAACGCTAGCGAGGTAGTTCGGCAGCTTTTTGACAATGCGTACTATCGCAGCCATTTGGCCGGGCGCGGTGATCAGCAAATGGTGATGCTGGGTTATTCCGACAGCAGTAAAGACGGCGGGCTCATGGCCTCGCGCTGGGCGCTGCAGCGGGCGCAGGTGGAGTTAATGGAGCTAGCGCAGCGCGCCGGCATTGCGCTGACGTTTTTTCATGGCCGCGGCGGTTCGGTCAGCCGCGGCGGTGGCAAAACCGAGCGTGCGGTGAATGCGGCGCCTAGAGGTTCGGTGCAAGGGCGCTTGCGTTTGACCGAGCAGGGCGAGGTGATCCATCGAAAATATGGCATGCGCGCGTTAGCAGTGCGGAATTTGGAGCAGGCGGCCGCGGCGGTGGTGCGTGCGACATTGCGCCCGCGCCCGCCTGAGCCACGGGAAAATAAATGGCGCGAAATGATCGCGTTTATGAGCGACGCCAGCAGCGCGAGCTATCGCGCGCTGGTCTATGGCGAAGCAGGTACAAACGCGTTGCCCGCACAAATTGCGCTTCAGAGTTCAAATTTTGTCGATTATTTTCGCCTGGCTACACCTATTGATGTGATCGAACGTATGCGGATTGGCTCCCGTCCAGCACGGCGTGGCGGTGGCGGCTTGGAAAATCTGCGCGCCATTCCTTGGGTGTTTGGCTGGGCGCAAACGCGCTGCGGTTTGAGTGCCTGGTACGGCGTTGGTGCCGGTTTGCACGCCGGGATCGCGCAATTTGGCTTGCCCGCTGTGCGCGAGATGGCGCGCGATTGGGCGTTTTTTGACACCTTGATTGATGATGTCGAGATGGTCTTAGCTAAAGCAGATATTGATATTGCACGGGTTTATTCAGAACTCGCAGGCCCCCTACACGCGCAGTTTTTCCCACGTATTGCCGCCGAATTCGAGTTGACCTTGCGCAGCGTGTTGGCGATCAAGGATGCGACAGAAGTATTAAGCGCAGATCGCCGCTTGGCGCTTTCGATACGCCTGCGCAATCCCTATGTCGACCCGCTGAGCTTAATGCAAGTTGATTTGCTAAAGCGCTGGCGCGCGGCTGGGCGTCCAGAAGACGAGCTGTTTCGTGGCCTACTGAGCACCGTCAACGGTATTGCGCAGGGGTTGCAAAATACCGGTTGAGGGCGGATCAATGCTCAGGCAATAAAACGGCGTGCATCTTTGAGCAAACGCAGCAACGGCCCAGCTTGAAGCGGCGATGCCTGAAAGCCAAGACGTGTGGAAAAACGCGTCGCCTGGGCATCGA
>JAYTAO010000021.1:0-5679 GCA_043737435.1 Rhodanobacteraceae bacterium
TATAGGTCTTTGGGCTACGCGATTGGCGCACCAATTGATTGACTGTCGACATTGATTCTTCGGTCCATGAAAAACATGTGGGGAAAACTGCGTAGCAAAGGTCCAGCGCTGCTACTTTGACGTGCGGTGTACTACCAAACACGCAGAGGCGGGACTATAACAAGCCGATCCTGGCGCGGCAACACAAACACCCAGCTAAGGCAAGGGTTTAGTTCAGGCACTGGCAGGCTAGCATCGGCAAACAGATCGTGGACTAGGCTAAATAAGCAGCAAAAACTAACAACGCCATGGCGACAAGCCACGCCAAAGTAATTCGTCCAAGCAAGGCTTGAGTATGCTGAAGCGGCGCGTTATCAAGGGACACACTTGCGTCTGAAATTTCGTCAACATCATCGATGTCGATGCATGCTTTTACGGTGGATGCTAAAAATCCTAAATCCAGATCGAAAACTCCACGGCCATGTTTATCATGATGTTCATGCCAGGCGCGGAAAGCCGCGTCAAAATCACTAGCAAGCGCTAAGGCCAAACACATCAATTGTGCCGGTATCCAGGAAAGCGCTGCTTCTAGACGCAACGCCGATAACACCAGCCCCGGAGGCAAAAACAAATGCAATTCGCGACTATCGGCTATCAGTTGCACGAGACGATAGCCGATCACACCCGCAGGGCCAAACGTTGTAAACCAAAAAATCGGTGCAAAGTGTCGCTTTAATGCTGCAGCAAGAATGGGTTCAATCAACGCTGCGGTGTTCACAGGGAAGGCGGCCTGAATGCCAAACGCACGCTGCGCGTGCAGTCGGCGCTCCGGTTGAAAAGCATGCGCTAATTCAGTTAGGTCTTCGCTCAAATCACGCGGACCCAGACCATAGAACAGTGCGGCTAGCCCAAAACAAAAGCCGAAAATTCCGAAAAATATTGTGTTGAGAAAACAACTTAGCCAAGCAAGGCACAACACTACGGGTGCAATTGTAAGCGCCAAGCCAAGCCAGCCATGCCAAAATCCGTTGGGACTCAGTTTTTGATTTAACCACACTAGCCAAAATTCAAACCAAGTAAAGCTGCGCAAACGCGCTAGATCTGGTGCCGCAGCGATACCCAACAGCACAATCGCAACAATGAGTAAGCTGAGCGCCATCAAAATACCTTAGCGAACCCGAACTTCAGATTTGCGATCGTAAGCGCGCAACTCGTCGCGGATGCTCGCAATGCGCTGACGACCAAGTAAATTCATTTCGTCGTCGTAAATTTCCGCGTTTAACAGCCCTGCAAGTCTTTGCGCGGCAGGCAACATGCGGTCCCAAGCGTCTAGTCCCGCAAGCGCACAGGGAAGCGCCATGAAAAAACTCACCCCCGGCGTGGATAGCTCAGCAATTTTCGACAAATCAAAACGCCCAGGTTGCACGCGATTGACCATACTAAATATCGGGCCCGCTTCAGCTCGGCCATCGACTAAACGATGGAATAAACCTTGAGCCCCATAAACAAGACTGGCTTTCTCCGCCGCTACAATCAGTTCGCCACCTGAGATCAAGCCTTCGTCGCGCGCCATAACATGCAGACTGATGATTTGATCAAAGTCGCGCTTGCCGCGCTCCCCGGGCTGCGGCGTCTGAGCTTCACGAGTGTGATTCTGAATATGACTGCTAACCCCGTCGGGATCAATGTAAGCCTCAGCATCCGGATCATTTAACGTGGCAAGGGAATCGTTTGCTGCGCCCAAACCAACAGGATCATCGGGGTTTTTTTGCCAAGGCATTGTGGGCTCGAGTCTAGATACGGAAAGACGTTTAGGGCGTCCAAACCAATAAATCGCGACTAGAATCAGCGCGCCTACAAAAACTAAAGCCATTCGAATATCGTTTGCATCCATGAAGCGGATTATGCGCAAAGCATGCGCTTACAGCGAGAGGGAATTGCAGCGATTTATTCTTTCGCCAGGAAAGTGCGAATTTACTTCGCCTCTGATACCCGCAGAACCACAAAATCATCGCTTTTTACCAGTACTTTTAGATTAAATCCCAGCGAAAGAGCTGCGCTTTCAAATTCTTTGAGCCGTGCGTTTTCCGTGACCCAAATCAGCGGCTGCTGCTGACTAATTTTAAGTACTTGCGATAAACGTACATCAAAACTGGCATCGCGTGGTTGATTAGCCGCGACGCGCAACATGTTGTTGCCTAAGTAGAACTTAAGTCCATACATAGGAGTGGTTTCAAAAAATGCGATGTCTACTTTTGGCAAAATTGCAGCGCCCTGCTGCGCTAAAAGTGGCTGCAAAACAGCGGCAAATTCGCGTGCGTCACGCTTATTTTCGTAATTGGGCGCGAACCCTTTCACGCCGAGCATAAGCAAAACCCAAGCAAGTAAAACGAACGCCATCCAACGGCGAATAACCACAAATTGCATAGCGCGGCCGAAAACCAAAGTCATCGGTACCAGCAAGGGCAAAATAAACAGCCAAAGCCTCACTTGAACTAGAAATAAAATAGCGAGAGGCAACAAGAACCATGACAGCAAAAACACACTTTCCTGGTGAATTTGGCGAAATCGCTGCCAGCGCAACCTAGCAAAATAAACCGATATCGCCCGGCGATATTGCGTCGCAGCCAAAATCAGCGCCAATGCCCCCCAAGGTAAAAGCCCAAGTAGCAAAATAGGGCCATAAACCACCAACGAGCTATACCAAGGGCCTTGGGTAACTTCAACCAAAGTACGATAGCTGCCGCGAATGGCACTCAATGCTTGATTACCTTCGACGATTCCTGATGTTTCACCGCGTCCAAACATCCAGATAAACCAAGGCAAGCTCAGCAGCAAAAAGACCATAGGGCCGTCAAAGCCGACCATGGACGTCGGAAATTTAAGGCCACTAAAACGCCGGAACACTGCTAAAGCGATTAAAGGCAGCAATGCCGCTGGACCTTTGGTTAAAAATGCAAGTGCAAATCCTACCCACATCAGACGGCGAAAATTACGCGCCTGGGTTACGTTTTGCGCCTGCCACATGGATACAAATGCCCACACCGCAAATGTTTCAAAAAACGTCAGCAAGGAATCCGCGCTAACATAGTTTGCCGCCAAAAATGGCACGAAATTGGTGGCGTAAATTACCGGCGGCAACCACGCTCGTTTCGCGCACAACCGCCGCGCCAAAAAAAACACCAGCAACGTGGTGCCAAAAAATGAGATGGCGCCGGGAAATCTCAATGTCCATTCTTCTGGACCGAATAGCGCCACACTTGCCGCGATTGCCCAATAGGTCACCGGTGGCCGGGCATATTCAATGTGTTCTGGGTGACGGTGTGGTGTCAACCAGTCGCCCGATTCCAGCATTTGTAGCGCGACGTTGCTGTACCTGCCCTCATCAGCACCCCACAAACCACGATTGGTTTGAAATAACAGCGCTAGCAAAGCGGTTCCAATCGCAATCGCTACGAGCTGGGTACGCCAATCTCGGAAGTCGCGCCAATTCCACACCGAATTCACAACCGCAAATTCCTAAATTAGCCGTCTAAACGTTAAATCTAAAGTGCATCACATCGCCTTCTTTAACGATGTATTCCTTGCCTTCCAACCGCATTTTGCCTTGCTCACGGCAGCCCGCCTCGCCTTTGAATTTGATGTAGTCGTCATACGCGATCACTTCGGCGCGAATAAAGCCGCGCTCAAAATCCGTGTGGATGACGCCTGCAGCTTGGGGTGCCGTCGAACCCGCGCGAATCTGCCACGCACGCACTTCTTTCTCGCCAGCGGTGAAATAAGTTTGCATCCCCAGCAATTTATAACCGGCACGAATCACGCGGTTAAGACCCGGCTCTTCCAAACCCATTTCTTTTAGGAATTCGACCTGATCGCCGGCATCTAGCTGGCTGATTTCCTCTTCAATTCGGGCACAAATCGCCACAACTTGCGCGCCCTCTACCTCTGCCCGGGCTTTAACCAAATCAAGCAAAGGGTTATTGCTGTAGCCATCTTCCAACACATTGCAGACATACATCACCGGTTTACTGGTCAGCAAAAACACTTCATTCAATAGCGCGCGCTGCTCTTTGTCTAAGTCAGCACTACGCGCCGGTTTGCCCTGATCCAAATGCACCAGCAGCAACTTCAACACTTCTATACGCGCATTCGCTTCTTTGTCGCCGCCTTTGGCAAGCCGTTCATAGCGTTTAATCGCCTTCTCTACACTGTCCAAATCCGCCAACGCCAGCTCGGTGTCAATCACATCCATATCGGCGATGGGGTCGATTTTGTTTGCCACGTGGATAATGTCTTCATTGACAAAGCAGCGAACCACATGCGCGATGGCATCAGTTTCACGGATGTGCGCTAAGAACTGATTGCCCAAGCCCTCACCTTTGCTTGCGCCGGCCACTAAACCAGCAATATCGACAAAGTCCATCGTAGTCGGAATAATTTTGAGCGGCTTGGCCACTGCCGCGAGCGCATCCAAGCGCACGTCCGGCACCGGCACCACCCCCACATTGGGGTCAATCGTACAAAATGGGAAGTTAGCCGCAGCGATCCCGGCTTTGGTTAGCGCGTTAAAAAGGGTGGATTTTCCAACGTTGGGTAGCCCAACAATGCCGCATTTGATGCCCATTTTTTACCTTCCTTGGCGCGATTTCAATTTGATGTTGTTTTGCCTAAGCAAAACAAATTGACAGAAGCTTGTTGCGATCTGAATCGCTGCGTCAAAGATAGCCGGTTTGGGCTGGCGTGGGGCTGAAGCGCGATTTACTGCCAATTCGTTTGTCTCCAATTTGGGCTGATGGCGGGGGCTGGCCTGTTGCATCAGCGCGCAGTCGGCGAGCTATTCCTTCAATTTGCTACCTTGTTGAAAAACAAACCCTGCCGCGTGTTTGTGGCCCCGTTCGATGTGCGCCTAGCTGAGGCTTACGACTTGGACGGCTTTGAGTCCAACGTCGTGCAGCCCGATATCCTGATTACCTGTGATCGGTCCAAAGAAACGCCAACCGGACTAAAACGCGCGCCTGATGTGGCCATTGAGGTGATTAGTGCGAACGGTTCTGGCCGCGATTTGGTGGTGAAGCGCCGTTTATATGAACGTGCCGGCGTACCGGAATATTGGGCTTTTGAATTTTGAGCGCATCAATATATAGCGCCACCGTCAACACCCGCGCTTAAAGGCGCGGGCGTTACCCGATTTCTACTTTAAGTTTACGAAACATGCTTAAGCTGATGTCACTCGGCAAAATATGCAGCAATGGCGATAGCACGGCAATTGTCAGCCATTGGCAAGCATGAATTACGATGTGAGTGCTCGTGTCCATGCGTAACCGAGCCCACAGGCCATCCACTTTCAAAGAACTAAGACTGCTTTGATGACAGCAATCGAAGCCGTGCTGTTGCACCATTTGTTTAAGGTTTTCGTCATTAAAATAAAATAGGTGCGGTGAGGGAAAACCTGCTTGCCACATGCGCAACCAGGGGCCAATGCGCCCTACTTTGGTGAGTAAGCGCGCAATTTTAAAAAATGCCCCCTGCGAGCTGGGAAGATTGATCACCAAAAGGCCATCGGCACGCAAATGTTTAAAGCACGCACTCAAGCACATTTGCGGGTCTGACAAATGCTCAAACACGTCATTAAAAATGATTACGTCGTAGCAGTCTTCAGGCGTCAGCACCTCGGGAAATAGCCCCACTTTTACGCTACGA
>JAYTAO010000022.1:0-5659 GCA_043737435.1 Rhodanobacteraceae bacterium
AGTATTGGTATCGGCACCCTGCTCAAAAGCGCGGGATTGGCACCTTCCAGTTCTGAAGCGATGCGCAAAATCGATGAAAAAGGCGTACGTATTGACGGCGTGGTTATCACCGACCGCACGTTGAAGCTAACGCCTGGGTCCGAAGTGCTTTTGCAGTTGGGAAAGCGCGGTTTTAAGCGAGTAACGCTTGAAAAATAGTGCGGCGTTTGAAACCCAGGCGGTTCTTGATGCGTCTCTTGAAGATTTGCCGGTTACGTGGTCTTGCAAAACCTTTGACGCGTTAAGCAATGTTGAGCTCTATCAAATATTGGCGGCACGCGCTGCAGTGTTTGTCATCGAACAAAATTGCGTATACCAAGATGCAGATTTCGCCGATTTTAATTGCTTTCACTTGGCTGCCTGGTTACCGGGCACGGATGGCCGCGCAATACTTGCCGCTTACGTTCGCCTAGTACCACCAGGTCTAAAATTTGCCGAAGCCTCAATAGGTCGGGTGCTAACCAGCCAAATTGTTAGGCGTCGAAAACTGGGCGTTAGTTTAATGACGCGTGCGATCGGTGAGTGTCATGCTCGATTTGGCGTCGCCCCGATTCGCATTGGCGCGCAGAAATATTTGGAGCATTTTTACCGCCGACTGGGCTTTGTTACTGTTTCCGAGCTTTATCACGAAGACGGCATTGCGCATATCGAAATGCTGCGTCCAGCCGCACAGATAGGCTAAGCGAGTGGGCGCATGACGCGATCTAACCTGCTGTTTTTGCTGCTGTGCAGCTTTTTCGTCACTAACGTCATCTTAGCTGAATTCATCGGCGTCAAAGTCTTCGCGCTGGGTCCTACGCTTGGCATCGCACCCATTGCGTGGTCAATTTTTGGCAATCAAGGCACCTTGGATCTTACTGCCGGCGTTATGCTCTGGCCTGTGGTGTTTGTGTTGACCGACATTATCAATGAGTATTTTGGCGGCAAAGGCGTGCGCTTGATATCTTGGCTAACAACGTTGCTGATAATCTATGCCTTTGCTTTCGCCTACCTCGCAATACACTTATCGTCGGCCGACTGGTGGCCGGCGGCGATGCAAGCGCAAGGCGTGCCGGATCAGCAAGCCGCGTTCGCAGCACTTTTTGGTCAAGGCATGTGGGCCATCGGTGGCTCGATCACTGCGTTTTTACTGGGTCAGCTGATTGACGTGCGAATTTTCCACGCGATTCGCAAACGCACCGGCGAACGCTGGATCTGGCTGCGTGCCACCGGCTCAACGTTGATTTCGCAATGCATCGACACCTTTGTTGTGCTCTACATTATGTTCGTGCTTGGCCCCCAGCATTGGCCGCTGGACCGTTTTTTCGCGATTGGCTGCGTGAATTATCTGTACAAGGTCATCATCGCAATTTTGATGACGCCAGTGATTTATGGCGTGCACCGATTGATTGAAGGCTGGCTTGGGCACACAGCAGCGCATGAAATGAAAGAAAAAGCGGCGCAATGAGGCGCTGTGGCGTTAGTCGCGCTCGCTGATCTTTGTGTCGGAAAAGCGCAATAATTTTTTGATCGAGTCGCCCTGGCCAAGTTTTGATTGGGTTGATTACCAAAACATGCTCAGGTTTTTACAAAATCAACTTTAGTTCTGTGCCTTCCCAGCGGAATTCTGCGGGCGGTGAACTATTCTTTAAGCCAACTTTAACGATCAGGAGTCACTATGGATTTAAAAGATGTGCGTGCAGTTATTACAGGCGGCGCTTCAGGTTTGGGCTTCGCTTGTGCTCAGGCGATAGTCGCGGCGGGCGGAAAAGTCGTGCTTTTTGATGTTCAAGATGACAAAGGCGCGGACGCTGCGGCTAATTTGGGCGTTAGCTATATAAAAACCGATGTCACCGACGAAGCTGGCGTGCTGGCAAACGTCGCCCTTGCGCAATCGCTGATGCGTGGTTTGAACTCGGCGATAAGCTGTGCCGGAATATTAGGGGCTGGCCGCGTATTAGGTAAAAATGGGCCTATGCCGTTAAGCCAATTTGAAACCACCGTGCGAGTCAATTTAATTGGTAGCTTCAATGTCGCCAAAGCCGCAGCAAATTTGATGCAAAATAATTCGCCGGGTTTGGACGGTGAGCGCGGTGTGATTATCAACACGGCATCGGTAGCCGCCTACGAAGGCCAAATCGGCCAAGCCGCCTATTCGGCATCCAAGGGAGGCGTGGTAGCTATGACATTGCCAATGGCGCGTGAGTTTGGACGCATCGGCATTCGTGTCATGACCGTAGCTCCGGGCGTTTTTTGGACGCCGATGGTGGATTCCATGCCGGATGAAGTGCGCACCAGCTTAAATGCGTCCGTGCCTTTTCCTCAACGTTTAGGCACCCCGGAAGAATTCGCCGAAACTGTCAAATTCATTCTTTGCAATCGATATTTGAATGGCACCACCATTCGGCTGGATGGCGCGGTGCGTTTAGCCGCTAAATAGCCTGTGTCATAAGTAAATTTTTAAGCTAACTGGACACGCAAAAACCAAAAACCCGCCAATTCACACTGGCGGGCTAGTTAGTTGACAAGTAAAACAAAAAAATTTGCCTGATCAGTAAAACTTTTACTTGCTAGGCGGTGCAACCGGTGCTGCGACGGGCGCGACTACTGCCTTAACTTCGATTAATTCGACTTCAAATACCAAGGTTGCGTTTGCACCGATGGTGGGCGGGCTACCGCGGTCACCATACGCCAAGCTGCCAGGGATCCAAAACTTGTATTTGGAACCAGCTTTCATGAGTTGCAAGCCTTCAGTCCAACCTGCAATGACGCCGTTGAGCGGGAATTCGGCTGGCTGATTGCGCTTGTAGCTGGAATCAAACTCGGTACCGTCGAGCAAAGTGCCACGGTAGTGTACTTTCACAGTGTCAGTCGCTTTCGGCGTAGCGCCCTTGCCTTGCGTCAAAACTTGATATTGGATCCCGCTTGCGGTGGTTTTTATACCTGGCTTGCCTTTGTTCGCAGCCATAAACTTGACGCCTTCGGCAGCATTCTTCTCGCCAGCGATTTTGGCCACCGCAGCCGCTTTTTCGGTCATTCTTTGCGAAAACGCTTGCAGGGTGGTGCCAGCAGCTTCTTGGGTAAGCAAGGTCGGTGTGCCGTTCGCAGCCGCGGTTAATCCCTTCATCAGCACAGTCAAGTCAATCTCGGTGCCCAAATTAGGAATTTGCTTCAAACTTTGGCCCATGTTCATACCAATGGCATAAGACACTTTGTCTTTTTCGGTCGTCAGCGCTTGCGCGAGTGCGCCGGTGCTCAGGGCAATAGATGCTGCAAGCACTGCCAAATTCATTAACTTCATGGTGATTCCTTGATGGATAAGTTTTCTGTAGATCCGTTTTGCCAAAGCAAAACGAAGTTTTTGATAATTTGTTTTGCCAAGACAAAACAACAATGTTGAAACGGTTATGTGAAACGCGGTTAGGCAAGCGTTGCGCAAGGATTAAGCAAAACGACAAAACAACAGAACGCGCCCTGACCGTGGAAAAGGCGAAAAGTTCAAAATCAATAACGCGGGCCGTATTCTCCACGACATGATACGTGCGAACAACCTTTCACTGCGACGCGGTGACAAACTACTATTTTCCAAAGCCGACTTTACGGTGTTTCCAGGTCAAAAAATGGCCGTGGTAGGCCGCAATGGCTGCGGCAAGTCATCTATGTTTCAGGTTTTTTTGAACGGGCTGGAGGCGGATAGGGGCGATTTGGACTATCCAAAGTCATGGCGTATGGCCTCGGTCGCGCAATCTGTTCCCGATAGCCCGGACAGCGCTCTTAGTTTTGTGATGCAAGCCGATACTGAACTTTCCCGGCTCGAAGCCGCGTTGGCGCAAAGCCACGATGGCAACGAACTAGCGCATTTGACCCACGATTTCGAGGAAGCGGGAGGTTACACTTGGGAAGCACGCGCCTCCAAGCTGCTCGACGGCCTAGGTTTTCCGTTCTCAGATCAAAAACGTCCGGTTCATGATTTTTCCGGCGGCTGGCGCATGCGCTTGGCGCTTGCACGGGCACTTTTGGCGCCTTCAGATTTGTTGCTTTTAGACGAGCCCACCAATCACTTGGATTTAGACACCTTGCTTTGGCTAGAAGAGTGGCTAAAGCGCTACACCGGTACGCTCTTAGTCATCAGCCACGACCGCGAATTTTTAGATTCCGTCTGCACTCAAACCCTGCATTTAGACGGCGAAACCGCGACTTTGTACCAAGGCAACTACACCAGTTTTGCCCGACAACGGCACGAACGCCGGGTGTTAGCGGCGTCCAATGCGGCAGCAGTAGATCGTAGGCGCGCCCAGCTGCAAAGCTTCGTGGATCGTTTTAAAGCCACCGCAAGCAAGGCGCGGCAAGCACAGAGCCGAATAAAAATGCTCGAACGTTTAGAATCCTGCCCGGTGCCTGCAGAAGAACGCGAGTTCGAGCTTGCATTACCGGAACCCACGCGCATGCCCAGCACACTGCTGGCATTGGCGGATGCCTCTGCTGGCTACACTACGCCGGTTTTCGAGCATGCCAAAATCACAATCGGTCCGAACGAACGCATTGGCTTGCTTGGCCGCAACGGCGCTGGTAAATCGACGCTGATGAAATTGCTTGCGGGCGTATTGCCGGTTTTGGCCGGCACGCGCACGACCGCAAAAGACACGCTGATCGGTTATTTCGCGCAGCATCAGGTCGAAGATTTAGACCCGCGTATGACGCCGATGGAGCTATTGCGTGAGCTTGCGCCTGAAACCGGCGAACAAATTCGGCGCGATTGGTTAGGGAAATTCGCATTTTCTGGCGAAATGGCCACCACCGCCTGCGGGCCACGCTCGGGTGGCGAAAAAGCGCGCTTAGCATTGGCGCTTTTGCTCTGGCGTAAACCGAATTTATTGCTGCTGGATGAGCCCACCAATCACCTCGATTTGGCGATGCGGCAAGCGCTGGCTGAGGCAATTTCTGACTTTCCTGGTGCTGTGGTGTTGGTTAGCCATGACCGCGCCTTACTCTCCGCCAGTTGCGACCAATTTTATCGTGTGCACGATGGTGAAATTGAGCTATACAACGGCGATTTAGACGACTACGCGTCTTGGCTTAGCCAACAAAAGTCGAAGGAAAAGGCGGGCGCGAAAGCCGACGCTAAATCGGGCAGCAAGGCGAACACCAAAACCGCAGACAAGCCAGCAAAAGTGCACGCAGAACGTAGCAACTTGCAGGCAACATTAAGCAAATGCGAAAACGACGTCGCACGCGCTACTAAAGAGTTGGAAAAACGCGATAACGAACTATCTCAAGCAAGCCACAGCGCCGTGCCGGATCGGCATCGACTCGCTCAGCTTATGAACAAGCAAGCCGAGGCCAAGCGCAATCTGGCTGCGGCCGAGGAAGCGTGGTTACTTGCCGCTGCTGCGGTAGAGGGCTAGCCGGTTGAGTAGTTAAATTTCTCGTAATTTAGCTATTGATATAAGAAATCTTGCTTGCATGCGGCATTTTGCGTTGGCACAAGTCGTGCAAACGAATAGTTTTAATGAGACTGCGTGCAATGGACTATTTAGAAATTGATGGTGCTCAAGGCGAAGGTGGCGGGCAAATTGTTCGCTCGTCTTTAAGTCTTTCGATGCTGACTGCGCGGCCAATAGTTATCCGAAACATTCGTGCC
>JAYTAO010000023.1:0-5658 GCA_043737435.1 Rhodanobacteraceae bacterium
CGCTCAAACCGCCCACCGGAGGCAAGTTCAAACAGCGCTTCGAAACCAACCCCCGCACAAATTGCGCCCAGAAATATTAACCACAACTTCGCGCACGCCCAATACCCTCAGACAGAAGCGCCCTGAATTCTCTAACGTGTTGCGATTGACGAAGACGATTTTTAAAAGCCAACCCTTTACAACGCCGCTCTAGCTCGTAAAAACTCCCGCCTCATTCCCTCGTTGAGCTGTAGCCGCTAATGGCAATATCGAATTGATCAGTACCGGAAAAACTTGTCCAACTGCCGCTACCGCTGACATATTTTTGTGTGTGTTTGATTTCCAAGCGGAATTTGCCATCGTTGTCCTCCTCGCCGGGCTCCTCCAAGACAACACTAAACACACTCCAAGTATCGCCATCAGCATCAATGTCTTCGCTAAAGGACTCCACCTTACCCTTGACTGGCCGACGCTTACCGTCGGCAAGGTTATAGCCGGTGATCTCGCCGTTTGACTCCTGCTGAAGCGCCAGCACAAACTCGGCTTTGCCAATTTTGCCTTTGTAGGTACCAAGCAATGTTTGCATGCTTTCGGGACTGATGGACGCAGCTTCGGAATAGGCATTTGAAGGCTCGGCCGCCGTTGCTTGCGTCGGCTCCTCGCCAGGCGCGACGGTTGGCTCCAAAGCGGGAGCAGATTCAGTCTTTGGCGGCAACTGCGCTTCAGACGGCGCACTCGGTGTGAGCGCGAACCAGCCAAGCATGACTAGCGCGCCCACACCGCCAAACACCCACGGCAGCAGGCTAGATTTCTGTGGCGGCAGTATGATCGACTGCCCATTTGCGTAATTTGGAGGATGAATTTGCGGTTGCGCAGGATAGCCGGGGGCGGTAATTGCTTGCGAAACGTAGCTGTGCGCTGAGTCACTGGACGGAGGATAGTTGGGCGCGACTTGCCCGGTTGCCATTTGAGCAGGGATGGGATAACCAGGGCCAGTGTTGTGTGCCAGTGGGCTGTAGGGCGGCGTTGCTGGCGACGATGGGGTAGCGTAATTTGGAACTGGCGTTGGCAATCGTATCGGCGGAAACGCAGGCGCAAGTCCCGCCGCAGGTCGTGGCGGTGGCACCGGAGAGGCGTTCACACCCGCCTCTAAAGCGCTAACCACCTCGCTACAGCTTTGAAATCGCTCAGCTGGACGACGCGCCAACATTTTCGTCAGGATCGCCAAAGTATTTGGGTCTATCTCGCTATTTAGCAAAGTTACATCTGGTATCTGCGCTTGCACTACAGCCGCCATCAGGGCGTACGGCGATTTGTCATCAAAAGGCAAACGCCCGGTTAACATTTCATAAAACACAACGCCCAATGCGAAAATATCAGTACGCGCATCTAATGGTTCCCCTAAACAGGCTTCTGGCGATAGATAGCCCGGCGTACCAATAATCCCGCCCGTTCCGGTGAGCCGTTCGCCGGTGCCCTCGGCCAGGGCGATGCCAAAATCGGTTACTTTGACGCTGCCTTTTTGCGTCAGCATTAAGTTTCCTGGCTTAATGTCACGATGGATCAAACCTTGCTCATGCGCAGATTGCAAACCACTGGCGGCCTGCATCATTACTTTACGTGCCTCCCGCACGCTCATCCGCTCACGTTTTAAACGACCGCCTAGAGATTCTCCATCCACATATTCCATTACAAAAAAAGGCTGACCATGATGCTCGCCCACTGCGTAAATTTGCACCACATGAGGATCACTCAACGTTGCCATCGCATGCGCTTCACGATAAAACCGCTCCACTAATCCAGGTTGGTGTGCGATACCGTCGTTTAGCATTTTTAACGCGACTACACGCTTGAGTTTAGGCTCAAACGCTTTGTACACCACGCCCATGCCACCTCGGCCTAGTTCCGATATAACTTCATAGCTGCCTATCAGTTGGCTCATTATTAATTCCGTAGTGTCGTCCAGGCCTTTGACCGTGAAGTTGCATATGAACTTCTATCGGCGCGAAGTGTAGCGGTGAATTCGTTGGACGTCAGGAGCAACGTAAAGCTTTCGTCTAAGGTGTACAGCTGACAAACTAAGAAGCCTTATGAAAACTGACGCAATTAATAGTCTCTATCACGAAACTGCTCCGGCGGCACCGAGTGTTGATGCCTGGCAAGCACCTATGAATGCACATACGGTGATTGTTGGCGGTGGTTTCGCTGGCATAAATACCGCGCTTGGACTTGCCGAACGCGGCATTGCTGCGCTTGTACTGGAACAACACAGCTTAGGTTTTGGCGCCTCGGGGCGTAATGGTGGTTTTGTCTTCGCGGGCTATTCTTTGGGTGAACAGTCTTTGTTAAAAGCGCTTGGCGCACCGCTGGCGAAAGCTTGGTATCAGCGGACCCAGGCAGCGGTAAATTTAATCAGGAACCGGATCAATCGCTACGTGATCGAGTGCGAATCCGTTGATGCGGGGGTGCTTTGGGCCAATTGGTTTGCTGATCCCGCGATTTTAAACGCGCGACAGAACTTGTTAAGTGAACAATTTGCTAGCGACTGGCGATACATTGCGAAAAAAGAACTCAGCAATATGCTCAATACCTCACGCTACAGTGGCGCACTATTTGAGCGTAATGCACTGCACTTAAATCCGCTAAGACTGCTCCGTGGTCTAGCAGCAGCCGCCAGGACACAAGGCGCAAGAATTATCGAACAGGTAAAAGTCGAAAGTGTCACGCCGATCTTGAATTCAGCTGATGGGAGTATGAGGTGGCGTGTAACGACGAATCATGGCACCGTTGAATGCGTCAATGTGGTGCTTGCCTGTGGCGGATACCTAGCTGGCAAACTGGCGAAAAATCAGCCTGCGTTAAGTAATGCGGTGCTCTCAATTGCCACCTATGTCATCGCTACTGAACCCTTGGGCGCGCGCTTAAAAGACGTCATCAATACGGATGCCGCCGTTTACGATACCCGCTTCGCATTTGATTATTACCGCGCGAGCGCGGAACAAAGAATCGTTTGGGGCGGGCGCATCAACATAAGAGATGCAGCGCCTGCGCAAGTAACGAAAATGCTTCGCGCCGACATGATCCGCGTTTATCCACAGCTTAGAGGCGTGAAAATCGAATATGCGTGGAGCGGCCTGATGAGCTACGCGACACACGAAATGCCACAAATTGGGCAAATACAGCCCGGATTATGGTACGCACAAGCGTTTGGTGGGCATGGCCTAGCGCCCTGCTGTGTGGCAGGCGAAACCCTCGCTAGCGCAATCGCTGCTGGCAATATGAGCTATTTAGAACTCAAGCGTTTTGGCTTGAAGCGAACCTTCGGCGTCCTAGGACTAGCGGCAGCGCAAAGCAAATACTGGTGGTTGCAAGGCCTAGATTGGTGGCGCAGCAATCAAACAAACTAGAGATATTTGAGTTATGCCCCGGCGATACAGCGTTTCAGAAATGCCACTTCACGCCTACGAATTTCACCCAAAAAAGGTTTTGCGCCGTCTAGCGCTACAAATGCCGCGAAGCCACGCTCTAAAAACAACTGGAGCGCACCGAGGCCAGCCATTTTTGCCGGCCATCGACATAACTGCAACAAACGATACATCAACGGAATTCTAACAACCCGTGCCAACTCCCTCCCTAGGCGCAATATGAGCGATAACTGGTGACGTCGCTGGTCTATTGGAACACTCAAGCGGTAAGCCCGCACATAATCAGCTTGCGTCAAAACGCCGGGCGGCAAATGCACCAACATAGCTAGGTCCAGCTCATGGCTAAGCGCGTTGAGCTCTACCGCGCGACTTACCGTTCCCAGTACAGCACCCGGCAGCACTTTGACCATAATGGGATAAATACGCTCAACATCATGATCGCGACGGGCAAAGTCTGCATCGCCATAGAGTTCATTGAGAAAAAAATTACAGGCCAATAAATTCTTCGGTACCTTTCGTACATCCTTGTAGTCACGCTCCAATCGTTCAGCTTGCCAAGTTTGCAGGTTTTTAAGGCGCGGATCATTGTTGCGCATATCGAGCGGATCACGGGCGCGGCGCACGCGTTCGAGCTGAAATTTGAGGGCAGCCGCGCCACTCGCTTTACTGATTACGCCGCCTACTGGAGGTGCCATAATTTATATCACTCCTCGCTCTGGGCTGAATCCAGCCGCTTTAACACGCCAACCAGCTCCTCTGCGGTTCTACGAAATAACGCAGTTGCTTCAATGTGTTGGTAGCGCAATATGCCCTCCGCATCCACTAAAAACGTCGCGCGTTTCATCCCTATTAGGCCTTTCGCGCCATACAATTTTGCCACGTGCAGGCCTTTATCGGAAAGCAACGTGAAAGGCAGCTGGCGTTTTTGCTTAAATTTTACGTGGCTTTCACTATCTTGTGCGCTGATCCCAATAATGGTCGCGTTCAATCCCTTAAATTCGTCGATCTCATCGCGGTATTCACACAGTTGTGCGGTGCACACGGGCGACTCATCGGCTGGGTAGAACACTAACAAAACACGTGCATTGGAAATCCCAGCTGATTTGGCTGCAGCTAAATAGGTGCTTAAACTAAAGACACTGCCATCATCGGCAGGAAGTGAAAAGTCTGGCGCTGCATTATTTATACTGGTGCTCATTTTTTAACTGACGTCCAATTTACTGAGAAATTCAGTGACAGGGTTCAGGGCGCGCTTGGAAAATACAAGATGCAAGTGCCCTAACCCATTCAGGCGGCAATCAACGTCGGAACTTAGTGCCGCGTTTCCCTGTGGATAGACGATGTTGTCGCTGTCGCTCCAAATATTCAACGCCGGTCGCAATTTGGTATTACGCTCTGCCGCGATGGCCGCATTAAATTCTACCAGCCAGCGCGTATCTGGACGTGCCGGGCCCGCTTCAATAGTGCTGACCAGCCTTGCCAGATCAGTTCCTGCATGTGGCGCGCCTATACTGATCGCTGCAAGAACGCGTTCGGGATGAAGGTTTTGAAACACGCGCGCCAAAACACCGCCCATGCTATGCCCGATGAGAACCACTTCTCCGTGTTCGCTCTCAAGCTGCATTATCTTGCTCAATTGAAAATCAAACTCCGCTAAACTTTTAGGCATCGAGTGGTAAAACGGATCCAAATCGACGGCGTGAATTCGGCTATAGCCAGATTGGCGCAGATGCTTAAACATCGCACTCCACAGCCCTGAGTTACACACGAAACCATGCACCAGCACAATGACGGGGCCTGTGCGCAATGCAGACGAGCTGAGTTTGGAAGCTAGCCAACTACGTAATCTGTCAGCTATTGGGCGTAAAACCTGAGCGTAGCTGTATAGATAGAGCACAACTAAGATTTCCCCCGCCATTGTTTTAATCGACGGCAACAATTCACGCCCGCGAAAGCCACCGCTCAGTGCAAAGGTTACAAGCACCAAAACCGCACGCCACACGCCTGCCGCAAATAAAAGCAAGCCAAAGACCAAATAGAAGGGTGCGCCTAGAGACATCCCCCAGCTGCCAGCCAAACACAGCAGCAAAACTTCTACGGTAAGAACAACTGCTAGAATCGCTGAAAGCAACATCTAGACTTAGATCAGCGGGCCAACTATCAAGGCGGGCTTCCTCTTAGAACAAAACTTCAAAGAGTGCTTCAGCTTCCACTCGAGCGCCCGAGTAATCCTGTGCAGAACTCAACAGCGACG
>JAYTAO010000024.1:0-5655 GCA_043737435.1 Rhodanobacteraceae bacterium
TGCGCTGCTGATATTTATGGTTAGCCAGCGTGGTGATCTCGTTTATTTGGCAGCGTCCCTGCCGCTAGTTGCTATGGTGCTTTTTGCTTTTGCTACCGATATTCGCCATTGGAAAATACTGTCGACGCTCAATCTCAACGCCCCCATCGTGCAAGTGCGCGCGTTGGTGGATGCGGTGCGCGCGCCGCTTATGGGTGGTCAAATGGATCTTGTTAAGTTCCTGCTTAATGTGGCTGCCGCTCATTGCCGTGCTTTTGAAAGCAGCGTTTGCGGTGGACTTATTGCGCGGATTGCACTTTAGTGTGATTGCGGCGAACTTGGCCTTGGGCACGCTGCTGATCCCCATTTGCCACGTCGTCTTTGCTTGGTTTACCCAGCGATTCGGCAATGCGCCCGCATTTCAACGCCTGGTTGAAGATGCCTCGGGCACCAGCTTTAGCGCGGCACGGGCAAGTTTCGAATCGGAAGCGAATTTTGAATCTGGCCTAGCTAACAGCGATACCCAAGCCGCGCTAGCCCAACAGCGGCAGAATCAATGGCCTGCGCCGGCCGAGGCGCTGTTGCAACATTTGCGCCGGTCAATATTAGGGAGCATTTGGTTTTTCGTACTTCTGTTGGCCTTGATCGCAAGCTTTAATCTCCTGCATGGCGGCAATGCGCACGCACTTATTCCAGGAATTTTCCTGCATTTATTTTTTGTGACGCAGATGGTTGCCGGCATTGTGCATCGTCAACTGCTCGGCAATTTAGGCTCGGCTAGTGCGCTGCCATTAGCGGCGCAAATTCAGATCCTCGAGCAAACAGCGCAAAGGCGTGGCAAGCTGGCGCGGCTGAGCTTGGTGCTAACTCCTTGGCTTGCGCTGGCGCTGGCGCAGGTGCTTACAAGCCTGAGCTACGCAAGCGATTTGTACGCATCGCCAGGCCCCGGCGTGGCAATTATTTTGCTGGCGGCAGCGCTCGCCTTCGCCTTAGCGCTTTATCGTTGGCGCGCCATGGGTATGCGCTTCGCGCCTGGCTCTAGCAACGTCCTAGTCTTTAACGCACTGCGACTAACGCAACAGTTGCTGGCGCGCCTGCAGCACTAGCTCAGGCATAGCGAGCGGTCATTCACGGGCTCTCTACGCGCCATTGGTGCGTCAAATGGACGCGTTGCTTGAAAATGCTCGGCTCGGCCGCAGCTCTTTAGGCTCACCCACTTTCCATCGGTACAAAAATGTCTGATTTATTTTCACCGCTTACTGTGGGCATCCTAACCCTGCCCAACCGCATTTTAATGGCCGCACTGACCCGCGCCCGCGCCGGGCGCAGCCACATTCCGAACGCATTGATGGCGGAGTATTACGCGCAGCGCGCCGGTGCCGGTTTGATCTTTACTGAGGCAACGATGGTCGCCCGCGATGGCTGCGCTTTTACTGGCGAAGGCGGCTTATTTGACGAAGACTGTGTCGCTGGATGGAAACTCGTTACTGACGCCGTGCACGCGCAGGGCGGGCGCATCGCGGTGCAGCTTTGGCACCCAGGACGCGCTGCACATTCCTCGCTCAATGCGGGCGCGCAACCGGTTTCAGCGAGTGATCGCGCCATTTCCGGCGATACCATTCAAACACCCACCGGCGCACACGCTTATGAAGTGCCGCGCAGGCTAGAAACTAATGAAATTGCCAGCTACGTTGCGCTGTTTGCCGCCGCAGCCGAGCGCGCCCAACGCGCGGGCTTTGATGGGGTGCAAATCCACGCCGCGCATGGCTATTTGATCGATCAATTCCTGCGCGATTCTGTTAATGATCGCACCGATGGTTATGGCGGCAGCTTGGCTGCGCGCGCGCGCTTGTTGATGGAAATTGTCGACGCGGTTGCGGTTGTGGTCGGGCCTGAGAAAATCAGCGTGCGGATCTCGCCGTTGGTGCCTTTTAACGACATCAAGGATTCGGACCCAGAAAGCTTAGTAACCTACTTGGCGCAGCAGCTGCAGGCGCGCGGGATTGCGTCGTTGGAGCTGCGGCACGGTGATCACGCCGGGCCGGGCGAACAAACGCTCGCTGAAATCGCGCGTAAGCACTTTCACGGCACACTCATGGCTAATGGCGGTTACGATTTCGCTAGCGCCCAAACGGCGATCCAGAGCGGCCGCTTGGATGCAGTCGTGTTTGGTAAATTATTTATCAGCAACGCCAACTTGGTTGAACGCTTTCGTACCGGCCGCGAACTCAATTCGGTTGATTTCACCACGCTCTACAGCCCCGGCCCAGCAGGCTATACCGACTATCCTGGCTAAGTCAGCGCGTCGTTTGCAGCCGCGGGAAGCAACAGCGCAAAGCGAGTTCCGCCTGCGCTCAGTTGGTATTTAACGCCGCCGCCAAATGCGTTAATCACACTTTTTACCACGGTAAATCCTAGACCGTGGCCTGCACCTTTGGTGGTGAAAAAGGGTCGACCAAATGCAGCCATAGTATCCGCCGTTATGCCGTGCCCGGTGTCACTGACGACAATGGCGATGCATTGCGCCGCATCCAAACAAGGAAATATATCCGGCCAACTGCCTAAATCCGCGCCATTGACGACCACCACCGAAATTTTTCCGCTCGCAACCGCTTGCGCGGCGTTGCGGAGCAAATGCCCGATTGCCGCTTCCGCACGCAAAGCATCCACTTGGACGTAGCGGGTGCTGGGCATCAGCGCGACATCAAAGCGCGCGGTGCCAATGCCTCGGCGTTCTAGCCGCTCGACCGCGTGGCTGATCAATAAATCAACCCGATGCGCACGGGTGGTGGACCACGCAGAACCGCCCAGCGCACGCATTTGTTCTACACCCTCCCCGGCGCGCGCTATCGCGTCTTGCGCAAATTCAAGCTCAATCACGCGTTCCCGACCGCTCAGTATTTGCGAAAGATCAATATGGCCGCTCGCCACGGTTAGGTGTTGACTAAACTCGTGCGCGACCACGGCCGCCAAGGCAGCGATGTTGCCGCTGCGCTCAGCGGCATCCCTGGAGCGCTCCAGATCACGCTGTAAGGTTTCATTTTGTAGTGCCCGCAGACGCGTCGCGCGCACGCCAAAAGCCACGCATACCGAGGCAATAAAGCTCAAACAAAGCACGAATACCAGCCCTACATTGAGCGTTTCCAGCCGGTGTTGCAAAGCTGCGGCGTCAAGATCAACGCCAACTACTCCTTCAAACTGGGCACCATTCCTAAACGGCGCGTAGGCGCTTAAGTAGCTACGAAACGTTTCCTTCTGCAGCGTTTTACTCGAAGTGGTGCGTTGCTCTTTTAGCGCGATACCGATGTCCAAATCGGTGCCCTGGTATTTGCGCATAATGGGGTCAACCGGCAAATTGTCGCCCGGTCGTCGATATAGATAGTCCGTGCCCAGCACCAAATACACCTCGCCGTCCTGCAAAATCGCGGTGTAGACATACATCACATCTTTGGTCGCTTTGTGAAACTGCACCAGGGGCGCTAAAGTTTGTAAATGCAGCGCACTACCCGCCTGATTTGGCTGACGAATTTGCGCATGCGCAGCCCCGTTTAACTGCACGGCAGCAATTTCAGCCAGCTGCTCGACTTCGCTGCGCGCCGCTGAAAATAAGCTATTGCGGGCGATCAAATAAAGCAAAATACTGGCCATACCGGCCAGCGCAAAGAGCGCAATACCTAAGGCCGCCGCCACCCTTAAGGCGGCACGGGAACCGGCTTGGGCAGCGCTTCGGTTAGACTCAATTGGCATGCTGCAACCATAAGCAAACGCCCACTAATTTGTAAAGAACTAAGACGCATTTGTGCGTAAATAGCACTATGTTTTGGCTAGGCGATCCCGATCTAATGACTAATGTTTTTGCACCCATAAACAAACTTTATGGCGCTCACGCTGCTGAGCGACTTGCCCAGGCGCATGTCTGCATCGTCGGCGTCGGCGGCGTGGGCTCCTGGGCCGCCGAGGCGCTTGCACGTTCGGGGATAGGCCGCATCACCCTGATTGACGGCGACGAGGTATGCCTCAGCAACACCAATCGCCAGCTGCACGCCATAGCGGGCAATTACGGCAAAGCCAAAGTCGCGGTACTTAGCCAGCGCTTAGTTGCCATCAATCCCGCGTTACAGCTCAACGCAATACAGGAAATGGTGACCACAGCAACGCTGGAGCGACATCTGCGCCAAGGCTATGACTATGTGCTTGATGCCTGCGACAGCTTTCGCGTCAAAGTGGAAATGATCGCGTATTGCCGACGCAATAAAATAAAGTTGCTAGTCGTAGGTGCGGCCGGGGGGCGCTCGGACCCGACACTGATTCGCGTCAAAGATTTAAGCAACACCGAACAAGACAAGCTGCTGGCGCTGACGCGCGCGAAACTGCGCGAGGAGTTTAATTTTACCCGCAATCCCAAGCGCTATTTTGGCGTACGCGCGGTGTATTCGCTGGAAAACGTGCGCTACCCAGCGCCAGACGGTGGCGTTTGTTTTAATCGCTTAGAAAAAAATGCCGCAGAAAGCGGCAAACTCGATTGCGATGGCGGATTGGGGGTCGCGGTTTTTGTTACTGCCAGCTTCGGCATGGTCGCAGTCGCAGAGATCGTCGCCAAGCTGTGCGCATTGCCGAACGCCGGAACCACGTGAGTGTTTTTAAAGGCTGAATAGAAACTCAAAGAGCTAACTTAGCAGGGGTTAATTCAGCCGCGTTATCGCCTGATAGGCGGGTACTCCGACACTAAAGGTTTCGCCGCGATGATTCGTTCCTTAACTATATCCACCTGCATCAGCGTGTGCGCCGCAAATTCGGCCTTAGCGCAAACCCTACCCACTTGGGCGAATGTTTTGCCGGTGGAAGTGCCGGAGTGGAAAACCAGCGATGAGGCAGGTAACTGCCAATTGATTCCGGGAACTAGCCAAGTTAGCTGTCGCTATTTCTCTGGCGCCAATCCCGCGGATATTGCGTTATTGGACGGCGCGGCGAATCGCCCCGGCCTGCAATTAAAGCGCACCGGTGCACGATTTTTTGGCTTCCCTCGCGGCACACCGGGCACGGTGGAAATGCGCCGCTTTATGTTTTGCTCGGTCAGTTTAGATTGCGCGCTGCCCAATCAAACGATCTATTCGCACTTTATCCAGCCTGAAAAAGTTTACAACGACAGCGGCGTGCTAGTCGACAACCCCAATTTCGTCACCTTTCGCAGCCCTGCAAATGCGCGCTACATCGTTGACCAAGGCTATAACGGTTTTAATATTGTGCTGCCGATTCGCAGCAATATTGGCGGCAAAACTTTTCAATTTTGCCCGAGCGGCACGCAAGCGATTCGCAAGTGGTACAACGGCGCGTTTCAACGCTCGCAAACAACATCGGGCTATAAAAACGACGGCAACTGGCGCTTTACCAATTCCTTCAGCTGGCGCGACACCACACTACCGCGCGGCTATGAAACCTCGTACGACGACGAAATGTTTTGTGGCCCGGCGCAGGCGAAAGCATTGTGGGTCAATAATGACACGCCCGGAAATAGCCGCTATGTGTCACGTATTGAGCTTGGCACCGCCGTCCGCACAGATTTCGTAACCGCGCTACCCAGCCGCAGCAGCAGCTTTGATCAAAGCCGCAACCTCTACTGGGCACCCGCGTGGGCTCCGGATGGATCCCTAGCGATCAACAACCGATTGACGGTGC
>JAYTAO010000025.1:0-2233 GCA_043737435.1 Rhodanobacteraceae bacterium
GGTACATAGCGATTGTCGTCGTATTGCGAGTTGTATTGCGAGTTGCTTTGGGAGTTGTATTGGACATTCGACTGGTCGTCATATTGGGTATCGTATTGCGCATTGGACTGAACCACGCGCATTGAGGAAATACGATCATTTAAACCCACCGCGCTTAAGGATGAGTAGCGTCCAGGGCGCAGTACTACACAGTTGCCGCTAAAGCGAATGCCCTCACAAACTTCCCAACGGTCACGCGTAACCGTCGCTGACGAGGCACGATCATTAAAGCCTTGCCGTTTAAGATTCTCAATATTTTGATTGGCGGTAAGTGACTGGCCGCTAAAACCATCGTTTTCGTACACGACTAATTGCGCGTTGGCTTGACCAACAAAAGCCAAACTTGCTAGTGCCATTGCAACGGATAATTTATTGTTCATGACTATTCCTAAGGTAGGTGTACATCCGCCCGTTGTTTGCTCAGCAGGCGTTAGAGCAGGACATGCTGCGCGACGGTAGCGCACGCACATATTCAGGTCTGTGTGGTGGCGAACGCTAAGCTTTGTTTCGCCTAGCCAAAAATATCGAATCCACACTTACTCGACTGCCAGCCGGTCAACCCGCTGCAAACCGCGCGGCAATAACGTGCCGCGTTGGGTGCGTTCGCCGCGATAAGCGGCTAAGTCATTGCCTTTAAGCTTGGTGACGCGGCCACCGGCAACAACAACCAGTGTTTGCTTTTCCGTCATCAGTGCCACTGAAACCACTTTTTCCGAAGCACTTTTCGCTGTCGGTATGTTGATAATCTTGTTGCCTTTGCCTTTTTCGAGTGCAGGCAGGTCGCGCAGGGCGAATACCAATAAATGCCCGGCGGTGGTGGCGACGGCGATCCAGCACTGCTCAATGGGTGCGGGCAGCAGCAGCGGTGGCAGCACGGTTGCCCCTTCGCTTAAGTTCAACATCGCTTTACCCGCGCGGTTGCGGCTAATTAAATTCTCAAACTTGGTGACAAAGCCATAGCCGTGGCTTGAGGTCAACAGCAGCATTGCCTCGTTTTCTGCACTAACGCACGTGACAAACCGCGCGCCGGGGGCTAAATCAAAGCGCCCGGTGAGCGGTTCACCTTGGCCGCGTGCGCTCGGCAGCGTGTGGGTTGGCGTGGAATAAGCGCGGCCCGCGCTGTCGAAGAATGCCGCCTGATAGTTGCTGCGGCCACGCGAGTAGCTCAGCACCGAATCGCCTTCGCGATAGCTGAGCGCGGACGGGTCGATTTCGTGGCCTTTTGCGGCGCGCGCCCAGCCTTTGTCGGACAAAATCACGGTGGAGGGCTCACTCGGCGTCAAGTCTTGCTCACTCATCGCTTTTGCCGCACCGCGCTCCACAATCGGGCTGCGGCGCGCATCGCCGTGTGCTTTCGCGTCGCTCTCTAATTCGCGCTTGATGAGGGTTTTCATGCGCGCTTTCGACGCCAAAATGCCGGTCAAATCATCGCGCTCGTCTTCCAGCTCCTTTTGTTCGCCGCGAATTTTCATCTCTTCAAGTTTCGCTAAATGCCGCAACTTGGTTTCTAAAATCGCCTCGGCCTGGGCTTCGCTTAACGCAAAGCGCGCAATCAGCACCGGTTTTGGTTCATCTTCGCTGCGAATGATGCGAATTACCTCGTCCAAATTCAGATAGGCGATCAACAATCCCGCTAATAAATGCAGGCGTCGATCCACTTTTTCTAAGCGCGTTTCCAATCGGCGGCGCACGGTTGCGGTACGAAAACCCAGCCACTCGGTCAGGATCGTCTTTAAGCCCTTCACACGCGGCAGGCGATCCAAACCAATCAAATTGATATTGACCCGGTAGCTGCGCTCCATATCGGTCGTGGCAAATAAATGCGCCATCAGCTCGTCAATATCGACTCGATTGCTGCGCGGAATCAGCACCACGCGCACCGGCGTGGTGTGATCGCCCTCATCGCGTATATCTTCAATCATCGGCAGCTTCTTCAGCCGCATTTGCTCAGCGATTTGCTCCTGAATTTTCGCCGGGCTGACTTGATGCGGTAGGGCGGTGATCACAATGTTGCTGTTTTCGCGAAGATAAATGGCGCGCTGGCGCACCGAGCCGGAGCCGGTTTCGTACATTTTTAGCAAGTCAGCGCGCGGCGTGATGATCTCGCCTGCGGTGCAAAAGTCTGGCCCCTGAATGTGCTCACACAAATCACGCGTGGTCGCTTCTGGGTCATCCAACAAACGGATACAGGCAC
>JAYTAO010000026.1:0-2231 GCA_043737435.1 Rhodanobacteraceae bacterium
TGCACCTCTTTTTTCGTGCTGGTCGCTAGCTTTTTAATGTCACAAAGCTTTTTAGCGTTAATTTTAAGTGGATTTGCGACCGTAGCTTGTTTTGGCGCACTAGAAGTACTGTCGCGTCCGGCAATAGGCGGACCTGTTGGCTCTCCCTTCGGACGTTTGGGTAGCAAGGAAGTGTTGACATTGTTGAGCTTGGCGCTGCCAATGAGTTTGGCGCTGTGGGTGCTGTTTCCGCGCTTGGCAACACCATTATGGGGAACCAGCGAAAGCGATAATGGCCGCAGTGGCTTATCAAATAGCATGACACCCGGCAGCATGGCTGAGCTATTGATAGATAACAGTCCAGTTATGCGTATTCGGTTTAATAATGGCGCACGCCCGAACCGGAATGAACTGTATTTTCGGGGGCCGGTGATGTGGGATTTGGCTGCGGATGGCACTTGGAGCACAGGCGAGCTAAAAAGCCACTTGATGCGTCCGCCGGAAGTGGGTTCGGAAAAATTAAGCTATGAAGTCATTTTGGAGCCTACCGATCAGCGGATGATGTTCGTGGCCGATCAAGCGCTGTCGGTCAGTGAGGCGCTGGTGTTATTTAATTCTGAGCAACGCTTTTTCCGCACTGCACCGATCGCAGACTTGTTGCGTTACACCGCTCAATCAAGACTGAGCACCGAACTCCCCCCCGGTCGTTACCTTGACCAGGAACGCCTTTGGGCATTGCGTCTACCGGCGAATCGCAATCCACG
Organism: Rhodanobacteraceae bacterium; assembly: GCA_043737435.1. Taxonomy (GTDB): domain Bacteria; phylum Pseudomonadota; class Gammaproteobacteria; order Xanthomonadales; family SZUA-5; genus JANNYA01. The sequence continues at coordinate 744 of JAYTAO010000026.1, forward strand.
CACGATCGCACTGGGGCGGCAACTTGCGCAGCGATATCAAGATCCAACCGCAATCGTCGCGGCGGCGCTGGCGATGTATCGTGAACAACCGTTCCGCTACACGCTAGAACCTCCAGATTTTTTAGGTATTCATAGCACCGATGAGTTTTTGTTTGATACGCGCGCCGGCTATTGCCAACATTTTGCCAGTAGCTTCGCAACACTCATGCGTGCTGCTGGGGTGCCGACTCGGGTAACGACGGGTTTCGCCGGTGGCGAATATCGCGATACCGCGGGCTATTTTCTAGTCACCAAAGCACGTGCGCATGCCTGGAATGAGGTGCTCATTGATGGCATGTGGCAACGTGTGGATCCAACTGCGCAGGTTCCGCCTGAACGCATTGATGCTGCGTCTTTGGAAGCGTTCGGCGAAAACCAATCGGATTTTATGCGCTCCTTGCGCGATCGCCGCGATCAAATGGCGGACTGGTGGAATCGCACGGTATTAAATTTCAACGCGGCGCGCCAAGCGAATTTATTTAAATCATTTGGCGTCGAAAACGCGGGTTGGGGCCAATTAATCGGCGTTTTAGCTGGCGTTTTGACCGGGCTTGGCATTATTTGGGCATTGATCGTTTGGATGCGCGATCGCCGAGTAGAAAATCCAGTGCAAGCTCAATATTTGCGTGTGCTCACGCGCCTGGCTACGCTGGGTTTTTTGCGAGAGGCCGGCGAAGGTCCGAATGATTTTCTAATTCGCCTACAAAATCGTGCCGTTGGCAAAGCGTGGCTGGACGCATTTAGTGAGTTAACACGGCGCTATATTCTACTGAGCTATGGAAAAAATTTGACAGCCGCGCTACCCAGCGAGACGCGCGAATTTGTCGCAGCGGCGAAGAAATTGCAGCGATCTATCATTTGATTAACATCGCGTGAAGCCGCCACATCAAACAATGGCGGCTCGCAAACAACGCGTAATTTACTACTCTGATCGCTAACTGCGGATTGCATAGCACGACGCTTTTTGCGACTCAAACCGTCCAGTTAGCTTAGCAATGTCAGCTTTAAGTACGGGCGATGTCGACAGCAATCTTTTTTCCGTTAGTTTGTTTTTACTCAATAGCGATTTGCCTCCGGGAGTCAGCGTTATTTTTCAGGTCCAGCACTTGCAAGTGAACCCGGCAGGGCGCGTGCTGGTTGGCAGCGGACTGAACAACCACTGCGGGCGTATCAAGCTTGCCCACTGCCGCGCTAGCGCCCGATCTGCCCCACTCTAGCCCGCAGCGCCTCTTGCACGTCTGCCACTGACAGCCCACGTGTCATCGTGTGGGTAACCGTGCGGGCGGATCGAACTTGCTTTAGACCTTGTTGCAACAGCGCGAAAACCAATACCCAGGCGATAAAGCCAAGAACCCAAAATTTGAGTAAAAACGGTCCGGTGAAATTGGTATTCCAGGTGAAATGCAGCGCCATCGAACACGCAACCAGGGTCATCACCCGTTTGTGGAA
>JAYTAO010000027.1:0-5651 GCA_043737435.1 Rhodanobacteraceae bacterium
TCGTGTTCCAGGTAACCATGGAGCACCCGTCGTTAAGCGCGCTGTCGCGGTATTGGATGGCGTGTTCGGCGGTGACTAACTCGATTTCCATCAATCCGATACGGGTCGCAAAGCTACGCGCACGTTGCCGATAGGTTTTCTCCGAATCGGGGCGGAGTGAGCGGGGACGTAAATATTCTTCGACTAGATCAAGGACGTTCAAGTGCAGCTCCATAAATAAACGGGTGGGCCTCAGCTTGGCTGAGTGCGAATGTTAAGACTTCATTTGCGTCCGACGATGGCTTGGTTGCACGGCGGGAGCGCGTTGAACAGCACTTTGCACGCGTTCGGAACTATTACGGCGCAACGCAATGTGGACTTGCTCACTTTGCCCTGCGGATCACGAATCATGTATTCCAGGACGTGCCGACGTTGCACGCAAAGGACGTAACCAGAGGCAGTGACTGCTGTCTGCAGGGCAATCCAGTCGTCGCCCGCAAACGCCTTAAAAATCTTGGGCGTGACGAGCAATAGGCCGTCTTCATGAACGTGCAGCATCGCGGTCGGGCAGTTTAAGTCGCTGCCATCTTGATCCAGCAAAGATTTCACATACGCAAAAAAGGCTTCTGAAAGCGCGATGCCGCTGGCACCTGTGGGGGCGGTCATGGCCGCTGATGCAGCTGCCGGCTTGCTTTTCGGGATAGCGGGTGTTGCCAGCTTTGCCTCTGGTGCAGCGTTAAGCGGGCTGGCTTTTACGTCGGGTACAGCGGTCGCCTTTGCTGGTGCAGACGTGCTCACTTTCGCTGAACCAGCTTTGGGCTTTTTCATCGGCCCACACAACTGTTGCATCAGTAATGCTTCTTGTGCGGCGGCTTGCGCGCTCAACTCTGGTGCAGCTGTAAGCGTTGAGTTTTCTTCTGGCCCAGCCGATTCCTCCATTCCTTCTGGTGCAGTGCCATGCCAGCGCCCAGATTCGTCCTGGTAGTCCCCTGGATCAGCATCGAACTTGCTGAATTCTTCTGGCCCAGCGGCGCGCTGGCTTACGCCTGCACCAGAACTAGGCTTCTGTTTTACGGCTGCCCCAGCTTTAATTACTTTGACTGAGCCAGCAAATGCGGGCGGCACCTTGCCCGGCCCCCAGATCCGAAATGCCTCAAAGCGCAGCACGCTAAATTCACTTGACCAACTGCCCGCATGCACTATCGTGTTCCAGATGGCTTTGCCGGACGGCGTGGTGATGCACATGCCGTGTTCTTGCAGCACGTCGTAGACGCGCGCCGGCTCGCTGGGCACAGTGGCGTCACCGGCGCGCAAGTCCTTAACGATCGCTTCCGCTGCAGCACGGCACAGCACCCAGACATCGCTGGCCGCGTCCGGAGCGTGCTTTTGGCGCGTGACGAACATCTGTGCGCCGGGCTTGTTGAGCGTGAGTTTGCCACTCGACACCAAGCCGCGCAGGCTGCGCATGTACTTATCGACCAGCGCAATACTGGCGGCGCCCGTGGTTTGTTTCACCGTCGATTTCGGCTGACCCAGATCTTTAGCGACCGATTGACCATCCGCCTGCACCAGGATTTCACCGAGTACACCTGAGCCAGGGCCATGCACGTCACCGACAGCGCAGAGCAATTGCTGGAGTAGTTCTTGATCGGCGGAGATCCAGCGGCGGCCCGGTTCCGGAATAATTTCAGTAAACAACGCTTGGCCAACCTGCGTGTGCAGCTTGTACGGCGCTTTCTCGAACGACAGCTGATATTCGCGTATGCCGTGCCGACGCATCGATCCGTTTAATGGGCTCCACCGCACTACGGCATCGGGTGTTTTCGCCAACAAGCTCACGCCTGCGCCGACTTTGCCGGGATCGTGCAGCAAGATCGAGCAAAACACGCCATATGTCCAGCGCGTTGCGGCTTCGTTGACGCGCTCGGCACCGGCACCGGCGGGCAATGAAAACTTACGCCGAATTTTCAGCGCGATGACCGCCGCATCGAGTGTGTGCACCAGCAGACCACCGCAGAAGGCGTGATGGTGCACTTCCGAAGCCGGAGCGAGCTGCACGGCTTCAGCAAAGTGACGGATCGCGTCCAGGCAGCAGACTTGCCAGTCACCCTCCGGCAACCCCATCAATTCGCGCAGTTCTGCGATTCGCGACTCCAACTGGAGCAGGGCAAGCAATTCATCGCCAGAGAGCACAGGTTTGACTTGCCGCTGAGCCAGATCACGATACGCATACACCTGAGCCAGGGGCACAACCGGCTGGCTTACCACTGGAACAGGGGCTTTCCCTTTGAAAAGGCCAACGAGGCGCTTCAACATGACCGGCTCCGGGCGCTGGGCGAAGCGCCTTTTGGCTTTGCCTTTGCCGTTTTAACCATTGGGTTTAAAGAGTTAACCCTAAGCCATTTCCCTTCGCCTCCTGACAATTTGTCAGGGCAGGAGGCGGCCTTTTCAGGTACGCCCAAGCCCAAGAACCGTTTTTTCAGGGTGTTTGTCGGTGTTGTCGTCGTCGCCATTTTTGCGTGCTACCTAAAGCTATAGCGCGTGCGTACCATGCCCCGGCAAAATTAACCTCTACACCCGTGTGCTGGTTGTTTGGATTTAGCTGGGCTATGCGAGTGAGCGTGCGCCCGAGCGTCAGCGTGCGCGCCTGCACGCGTAGCACAGTTTTAGAAAATCAACCAGCACAGGCGTGTAGAGGTTTATTACAATTTGTTCGGCTATCTTAATTTGCGACCGGGTTCCCGGAATCGAATTGGAGTGCTATGCGCCGTACCTGGATTGTCATCCCCCTGATGTTCGCTAGTTTGTCCGCACCTGCGGGTGAATTAGTGGTCGGACGCTACAGCCGCATTGTCAGCGACGCGCCCGAAGCGCCGTTAAGCGCGCCGGTGTTGAATGCCTTTGTTTCGGCGCGCACCGTCGGCGATGCCGTGCGGATTGTGCTGAGTCCGACCGGTTATGCGCTTGCAGGTGGCCGTTACACCGATCCGATGCAGCCGACGTTGTTAGCCCTGCAGTAGCCGTATGTGCAGCGTGACTTGCGTGCCGCCACCGCGATTGAGGCGTTGGTACTCCTGGCTGGCCCGGGCTATCGACTGATGGTCGATCACGTGCATCGCCAAGTCGGTTTTGAGGTTCGACCCCGCTTCGCCAGCTATGCCCAGACTCAAACCATGCCCAGCAAAACTGAGCACATTGCGAAGGCAAATGTCTGGAATTGCCGAACCCGAGCGGGCAAATTTCAATGTGTGGCAGCGTCATGAAGCGATTTTTGTTGCTGGCCGCGCTGCTAAGCTCGTTCTCCGGCTGCGCCTGGATGCACGGACGGGCCGCGCCTGAACCTACGCGGCTGCCAGTTCCAGATCCTTCCGTGGTCGAACGTGATCTTTCCAAGCCGTACGTGCCTGAAAGCTACGATGCGCAACCCGATGGCAGTGCGCGATGATTACAACGATTCTGTTGACCGCCTTGCTCGCACAAGCGCCGGTGCAAACGAGCCAAACGGCGATCACGCAAATCACCAGCAGCGAGCGCAGCACGATTACCGAATTGGGATTGAGCGAAGCCGAATGGCAGCGCTACAAGACCGAAATGCAAGGGCCGCGTGCAAAATGGAGCGTGGATAACGATCCGCTCTTGGTGCTTGGCATCACCGCACAAACCGCTCAAGAGCAAGCGCACTTTGCCGAGCTCTACGTCGAAGCCGACCGCAAGCGCAACGCTGCGATCATGAACTTTGGTCGTGCCGTGCAAAAAGTGTGGCTCACCAAATACCCGCACGAAGCGCTGTTTGCGAGCAATACGCCCACCGCTCAGGTGCAAGTCGCCGCTGGTGCCACCTTGGTCGGCCCGAATGATCGCGTGATGATGATTCTTGATGCAAAGGTCAATTGCGTGGCGTGCGCACAAGCCATTGGCAAATTACTGCAACTCAGCCGGCGCAATCGCACCACCGGCCTCGATCTCTATTTTGTCAATGCCGAGTATCCAGAAATTAGCCGGTTTGCCAGTGAGCGCTTCATTCTGCAAGATGATGTGAGTTCCAAGCGCATTACGCTCAACAAAGCCCCGCCCGAGCTTTTACAACAGTTGGGACTCAAGCTAGGTCAAGTTCCCGCCGTGTTCAAACGCACCGCATCGGGCATTAGCCTGATGAGTCTGGCGGACTTGGCCAGCATGCAGGTCGGACTATGAGTTTACTTGCGGCCACGCTGCTGAGCACGCTGGCGGCAGCGACGCCGGTGCCGAAGGCGTATCGCGTGGTGGCCACGGAGTACGCGGTGCCCGCCGCGTTGCTGTATGCCATCGCGCTGCAAGAATCACGCGCGGCCCTCGGAAACAACGTGCGTCAGCCTTGGCCGTGGACGTTGAATGTCGCTGGCGTGGGTTATCGCTATGGCTCGCGCAAAGCCGCCTATCTGGCCTTGAATACCTTGGTCAAGAGCGGTGAAACGCGCATCGACGTGGGTTTGATGCAGGTGCATTGGCGCTTTCATAGTGCCGCGCTGGGCTCCACCTGGACGGGTTTGCAGCCTTGGCACAATCTGCGCGTGGGCGCTTCGATCCTTAAAGATTGTTTTCGCCGTACCGGCAACTGGACGCTCGCCTCCGGCTGCTACCACTCGATGACGCCGACGCGTTCGGCGACCTATGCCGCCAGTGTGTCGCAACTACTCACTGGGGTAGCGCTGTGAGTGCTTGGCTTGTCTCGATCTTTGTGTTGATAGCAAGCGCCGCCGCCGCGCCAGCGCCAGTGTATCTAGGCCCTAGCTTAGTCCGCACGGGCCGCACGCCACCGCGAACGACACCGGTTCCTGCACCCTCCATGTATCCAATTCGCACGGCGGGCCTAACGCAGGGGGCCAAAAACCCGACGCAACTCGAACTAAAATTGCCACTGGGCAGACCGGTGTGTTTGGTCGGTAGCGACGCGTATTCCTTTGCCTGGTTACGCACCAATGCCCCGATCTTGGCCAAGGGTGGCGCGCTTTGCTATGTCATCCAAATGGATAGTCCAGCCACATTGACGCGCTTACGTGCGATTGCACCCGGCGTCTTGCTGGCCCCTATTTTTGGCGACGTGTTTGTTCAAGCCGGTCTCAAAGGCTATCCCGCGATCATCACGCAATCCGGTGCCGTCAAGTGACGGTTTCGCGCTATCCAGTGGAATGCCTGATTCGGCCCCTCGTCGAAATGCCCGCCGCCTTTGTTTCACTGGCGGCCAGCATCGCGATTGGCCTCATGCCTGAAGTGTTTTGGCTACCGACGAGTTTGACGCAAGCGAATGATTACTGGCGCGTCTTTCCACCCGGCCATTGGCTGATCACCGGCGCGCTGTTTGCGAACGGCATCAAGCGTTTGCACCAAAGTTACCGTGTTGCCCAATATCAGTCGCGCTTGCGTCGGCTGCCACGGTATGAAGTCGTCGGCGATGACATCCCAGCACGCGACAATGCACTGTTTTTAGGCAAAGCCTTTGCGTGGGACGAGCGCCACACGCGCCGCGTGGTGGAAGCGAGTCGCGACGCCGCGAAAGACTTCCTCAGTCCGCGTTGGAGTGATCGCTTCTTTGCGCGTGGCCAAGTCGCCAGTTCGGGCGATGAAGGCGGCAAATCCTATTTGCACGGCGTTGGGTTGTGGGAAAAGGACGCCGAACAAGAACTGTGGATCTC
>JAYTAO010000028.1:0-2224 GCA_043737435.1 Rhodanobacteraceae bacterium
TGAACATTGATGGCGCTTACGCGGCATGTAGCGATGCTACTCCAAGCGGCGCTAATGCCTCAATCAGTGGGCAAGGAGGTGCAGCGGCACCGGTGTTTAGCATTACCGGTGCTGGCGTTCGCAGCTTTAGCAACCTAGCGATTGTGCGCGGCGATCACACCGCTGGCGAGGGTGGCGGCATTAATTTTGATGGTTCGGGGCAATTGATCTTGAGCAACGTCGGCATGGCGTTTAATGTCGCTGGTTTTGGCGGTGCGATCAATTTTCGCGGCGCGGGCGGCGAGGCAATCCTCCAGCTTCAGGCCAATACGGTGCTACAAGCCAATGAAGCAATCACCGGCGGCGGCGGTGGCATTCGTATGGAGGGGGCAGCGATTGTCTACATGCAAGAGCCGCGCATATTGATCACCGGCAATCAGTCGCTCCTGGGTTCTGGCGGCGGTTTACTGCTGTTGGATGATACGTACGCCATTATTTCATCGGAAGGCTTTGGCAACGGCGTGATTACTGCGAACAGCGCGCGCGATGGCGGCGGGGTGGCGTTGGAGGCGAATTCTGTCGACGATCTTTCCAAGTTGCTGATGTACAGCACCAATGCCACAGCGCCGGTCAGCGTGCGAAACAATATCGCCAGCTCAAAAGGCGGCGCGATTTATATCAACCCGTACGCGCAAAACACTGTGCCATTTGGCGAAGTATTACCCGTTTGCCTGCTTAACTTTCACTTGAGCGGCAACCGCGCCCAGGAAGGTGCTGCGATCTATGGCGGCTCAGGCTTTGGTGTATCGGTTGCCGTTGGGTCTAATACCTTCTTAAACGCCGGGCTGTGCGGGCTGGAAGCAAGTGGCTCGGTTCCCTGTACGCGCGGTCAAAACGGTTGCAACACCATCGAAAACCATGTCAGTGAAACCACCGCTGGCGTAGCGACTGCGGGTGCAACGGTGCTGCTGCAAGACAGCGGCATACTGAGGACTAATGACGTGATCTTCAGCAATAACCGCGGCGGCTCGGTGCTGCGCACGATTGAGCAAGACGAATTGCAGTTGCGAAACGCGGCAATGATCGGCAATGTCGTTACTGGCCCTTTGATCCGAGTAAATAGCAATAACAACGACGTAGTCACGCTTATTCAACACACCACCATGGCCGGAAACAGCATTGGCGGCACGCAGGTGGTGCAGTTTGAAGATGGCCCGTCCGCGCTGAAATTTAATCACAACCTGATTTTTCAACCGGGCAAGATTTCCGTCACGCTGCCTTTTGCGATCACCAACAATGGCCCGACGAATTGGGACTACAACGCCACCAGCGACACGACCCAAATACTGCCGCTGCCTTGGCAATCGATCAATATTGATCCGCGTTTTATCGACCAAAGCCGTGGCAACTATCGGCTGCGCGTGGGTTCGCGCTTGGTAGACCGCTACCCAAATGTGCCCGCCGTGCCCGCCGTGCTCGACCTAGATCGCCTCCCACGCCCGACTAAGCTTACGATTATTCCCGGCAGCGATTCGGTTGATGTTGGCGGCTACGAGCGGCAAGAATCTGACCCATGGTTAGTCAATGGCGAATTTGACGGCAATTTGAATAACTGGCTGAGCGACAACCCAGGCTTTACCAGCTACAGCTCGCTCAATGCAGCCGGCAGCAGCGGTGGCTCGGTGCAGTTTTCCAGGTTGGGCGCCGTCACCGATACCGCCCCGCGCTACAACGTGTTGGTGCAGTGCTTCAACCTACCCGCAACGGGCATCTATCGCTTGAGCGGTTTTGGGCGCGGCACCGCCAGCAATCCGATTGTTTTACGGGCCCAACCGGTCATTCGCTGGCGCTTGCGCAGCAATTCACCCAATTGCGCCCAAGCCGATCCGATTGCGCAGGAAGGCGACGTGTTCTTCCCTAATGCGCCCGCGTTTGGCGCAGCGGTGCCGTTTGACATCAATGTCAGCGCCGCGCAATTTGGCTCGAATGCCACGATTGAGCTGCGCTTGGACACCACAGTGGCAGTCATTGGTAGCCCAGACACCACGCTGGTGGGTTTCGATAGAATTGAGCTGCGCAATGGCGCTGAAGTGATTGCGCCTTTGATTTTTCGTAACGGCTTTGAGAATTGAGCTATTATGATACTCAGCCGGCATAACCGCTAAGCCCTGGTGCTAGTCCAGGGCGCTGATACAAATACAGCTGAAAGCCAACAAATAGCTTCCTAACAGAATCTGGCTGCCCT
>JAYTAO010000029.1:0-5636 GCA_043737435.1 Rhodanobacteraceae bacterium
TAAGCTACTCATGCGTTGCGCCAATGATTGATTGTTCCGCCATTACTCGCGCCACGTATGGCCAAAGCGCTCCGTCAGCGTGACCGCACTACTTGGCCCCCAGGTGCCAGCGGGATAGTTTTTCGGTGGCACTTCTAAGCCGCGTTGCGCCGCCAAAATGGTGTCGACCCACGCCCAGGCGGTTTCGGTTTCATCGCGGCGCACAAACAAGGTGCCATTGCCTTCGATCGCATCTAAATACAGACGTTCATAGGCTAGACGGCGCTTTATCGTGCTAAAGGCGTCCTTCCAATCCAAATCCAAACCAACTTCGGTCAGCTTCACTCCGCCGCGATCTAGGCCGGGCGTTTTATTCATCAGCTTAAGCTCAATGCGTTCCTGCGGCTGTAGTTGGATCAACAAAGAATTTTGTTGCACCTGCGTCCCGCCGAAAATCGAGTGCGGTACCTCGCGAAATTGTAGATAGATTTCCGTGGCGCGGTGCGCCATGCGCTTGCCGGTGCGCAAGTAAAACGGCACACCCGACCAGCGCCAGTTGTCGATGCCACATCGCAGCGCGACGAAGGTCTCGGTTTTGCTGGTGCGCGCCAATTCTTGCGCATAGCCGGGTACCGCAACACCTTCAACGGCACCCGCGGTGTATTGCCCAAACACCGTGTGGGTGCTGATCTCGCGGGGACCTATAGGCTTGAGCGAGCGCAGCACTTTGAGCTTTTCGTTGCGCACCGCACTTGGGTCAAAATGTGAGGGCGGCTCCATCGCGGTTAGGCAAAGTAGCTGCAGCATGTGGTTTTGCAGCATGTCACGCATCGCACCAGATTCGTCGTAATACTCCGCCCTGCCCTCCACACCCACCGTTTCTGCGACCGTGATTTGTACTTGCTCAATGTGGCGTGCGTTCCACAGGGGCTCAAAAAGCGCGTTACCAAAGCGCAATGCCAATAAATTTTGCACGCCTTCTTTGCCCAGGTAATGATCGACCCGAAAAATACGATCTTCATCAAATGCCAAGCCCACGCCGTTATTGATTGCGGTGGCACTGGCCAAATCTAAACCAATCGGCTTTTCTAGCAATACCCGCGTACCCGGCCCGGAAAGCCCCGCGCAGCTCAAATTGGCGCATATTTGTGAGTAGAATTTTGGCGCGGTCGATAAGTGATAAACCACGTCCCCAGTGCGCAAGTCTTTAATGCGTGCGGCTAATGCGGCAAATGCTTCGACATCATCAAACGCTGCCGACTGATAGCGCACCCGCGCTAGGAAGGTGTCGAGCATCTCGGCTTGAAACTCACCCGCAGGTACGCGCTTTTCCACCGACGCGCGCACGTGTTCGGCAAATTCAGCGTCACTTAAATGGCCTCTGGAGGTTCCCAGGATAACTAATTGATTTGGCAGTAAGCCGTCGCGATGCAGGCAATATAAGGAAGGTAACAACATGCGCTCGGCAAGATCGCCCGTGGCACCGAAAATAACAAAAAGGTTTGCAGCAATGCTCATGCGGGTGCCCAGAATAATTCGCTCTAGACTAAACGTATGCCAGCGCTGCGCCTAGCTGTATACGTTTGCAGGGGCAGAAAGTGAATGTGTGCGCGCAAGTTGCGCATGCCATGTCGCACGCGCCGGGCGGCGCGTTTCCGCAATGGCCGCGCCAACTCATCCATTTGGCAGTAAAACGCAACTATTTTGCAGCACGGTGCGGGTGCTGCAGGAAAAATCGCAGCATTTCCGCGCTAGCGTCGGGGCCGCGTGTGTCCGTGTAAGTACCCAGCGCGCTCCCGCCTGACCAAGCGTGCGCGGCACCATGAAGCAACCAGTGCTCTGCCAACACCACGCCATCGGCATCACGATATTCGCTGCGCGTGGCGGTGCGGTTGCCGCTTGCATTAATCTGCTTAACCTCCGGATGCGCTACGGAGCCGACACAGGCGGCGATAATTCGGGCGCCGTTTGATGGATGTACTGTGCTGTCCGCATCACCGTGGAATACGATCGTGGGGACGCCGTTGGCTTGGGTTTGCGCGGGTATAGCAACACCTTTCATCGCGCTCAGCGCTGAACTCAGATCGTTTGCAATGCCCGCAGCCAGACCCGAATGCACACCGACTGCGGCAAATATTTCTGGGTAGGTATCGCCCAGGATCGCAGCCATCGCACCACCTGCGGACAAGCCAGCGACATATACCCGATCGCCATCAATCAAATGCTTAGCCAACACCGCTTGCGTTATGCCGACCAGTAGCGCGGGCTCGCCATGCCCGCGGGTTTGATGATTATGCTTAAACCAGTTCCAGCAGCGTTGCGGATTCGCATTCGGCGACTGGGCCGGGTAGAGCACATAGAATCCTTGCTCGCGCGCCAAAGTATTCATCGCAGTGCCAGCGGCGAAATCGTCCGGGTTCTGAGCACAGCCGTGCAGCATCAGCACCAGCGGTAAGAGCCGTGCACCTGCACCCGGCGGAATATAGAGCTTGTAATCCCCGCGGTTCATAGCGCCTGAACCGTGACTAGCAGAGATAAAACGTTCGGTCGCTGACACCGGCTTGGTTGCTTTCGCGGCGTTTATCGACTCTGGTGCACTGAGCTGGAGTAATTGATCAGCTCGATACTGGGTGCCTTCTGGCGCGGCATTTTTCCGTCGCAAAGGAGCAGCGCCCTGCAAAGCGGACTGGATCGCGGCGGTAGCCGCCTGCAACTTTCCTTGCCGGGTGAGGCGCGTGGCGTCATTTAAAAGGTGCTGGAAATCAGGAGGCATGAGTTTAATCCGGTAGAATTTTAATTAGACGCTCAACGTACGCTGGCGCAGCGCGGCTTTAACTGCCGGGCTTGCGTGTAAAGCACCGAGTACGGTGATGGATTCGATCGTAGCCAGCGCGAGCTCAGGACTGACATCGGGAGCAATAGAAGCTAAGCCCAACACTCGGATCTGCAAACGTTCACCTGCGGCCTGCAGAGCCAGCAAATCCGATTGGCTGTAATGCTGGATACCCAATGCCAGCGTCTTACGCCGCACCACTTGGCGCACCACTTCTGCGTGCGTGCCGAGTTGGTTGCGAATCGCGGTACGAATCAAATCGGTGCGATTGGCGTAAAAACCCTCTTGCACCAATAAGTCAATCTGACCCAAGTCCACGCAGCCCAGGTTGATGGTGATTTTTTCGTCGGTAGGTTTAGTCGTTGCTGACAACGAACTGGCACTAGGCTTCGGCATGTCGCAATCATCTACCATCTAAGTGGATGGTGCCAGGATTACTTTATGATTTTTTGTGCGCTTGTTAAATGATTGCTCGAACGGCGTTGACAGCTCAGCAGCTGTTTCTGGGACCCTCCCGCGCCGCTCAGTCATTCTCGTCTTCAATTCATTTTTGCCCTGCATTTAAAGCATCTAGGCTAACTTGGGTTAGCGTTTTCACAGCAATCATTAAAGCGCCTTCGTCCAGCATAAAAAGCGGCGAATGATTGCTGGGTGCAGTGCGCACATCGATTTCGCGGGATGTGGCACCAACAAAATAGTAGAAGCTCGGCGCGACTGTGGCGTATTGGGAAAAGTCCTCAGCGATCGTCAGCAAGGGCATTTCCACCACCGCCGCATCACCTAAAACTTTACGTAACGACGCCCCGCCTTGCTCACTTAAAATCGCGTCATTTGCGGTCAGCGGCGCGGTGACAGACACGCGCAGCTCAGCGCTGGCTTCACTGGCTAGCGCGATAGCTTTCGCGGTGCGCTCGAAGCGCTTGATCACATCTAGCCGCACCACGGGATCAAAAGTGCGCAAGGTTCCGGTCATGTCAACGTGATCAGGAATAATGTTGTAGCGCACGCCGCCCATAATCGCGCCCGTGGTGAGTACCACCGGCGAGCGCACAATGTCGATTTGGCGGGCAATGATGCTCTGCGCTGCAATCTGGATTTGTGCGGCGACGGTGATGGGATCGACACTGTCCCAGGGCCGCGAACCATGCGATTGGCGGCCATTGATGCGCAGCGTCCATTCGTCCGCAGCCGCCATCGTCGGGCCGGTGCGATAGCCAACTTTGCCCACCGGTAGTGCCGCCCAAACGTGCAGGCCAAACACTGCGTCGGGTTTGAAATTTTTGAACACGCCTTCTTCTAGCATTAGTGCCGCGCCAAAAGGCTGGCCTACTTCCGGCGGGCCTTCTTCGCTGGGTTGAAACACAAACATCACCTCGCCCGCCAATTGCGCGCGCATCGAACTCAAAATTTCAGCAACCGCCATCAAAATTGCCACATGCGCGTCATGACCACAGGCGTGCATTACACCGACCGGTTGGCCGCGGTAGCTACTGGTGACTTTCGATGCGAACGCCAGCCCCGTTTCTTCCTTGACCGGCAGCGCATCCATATCCGCGCGCAGGACAATTCTGGGGCCTGGGCGCGCGCCCTTAAGAATGCCGCTGACGCCGGTATGGGCGATGCCGGTGCGTACTTCCATGCCTAACGATTGCAAATGTTTCGCCACAGTTGCAGCGGTGCGCACCTCGTTATCGCCAAGTTCCGGGTGTTGATGAAAATCACGGCGCCACGCAACAACTTTGGCTGCCATCGCGGCGTGATCTGGTTTGATTTGGTCGGCAAACGCGAGCGGCGCGCTCAAGATCAGGCTTAAGCTAAAAAAACTTTGTAGCGTGAGTGCTTTCATCGTGGCTTTAGTCTCGAATAGGATTGCTTTTGACTATATCAGGCGGTTGGCCCGCAACCGGGGCGAAAACTAGAGACAACACCTCCTTTCTAGGACGCCCTAAGCGCGACGCGGCCGTTTCGAGCTTGGCTATTCAACGCCTAAACCTGCGCTCCACTGCCACAATCAAAGTCGTCAATTGTGTGTTGTTGCGCCCAGCGTCAATGCCAAAACTCAGCTGCTCAATCGTGGTTAGATCAGCCGAATTCAGCGCACCTTCGCGTTTTAAACGGGTCCAAATCACATTATTAGCAGCGCTAATGCCATAGGCACGTCGGGCACTGTTGAGAAAGTGCAGACCTAGGGCTTCAGCCAGCTCCTGAGCGCTTAAGGAACGCGCATAAAAATCGCTAATTGCGCGGGCAAAAGTGGCGCTTGATGGCCTAGGCTCGGGCACACGTACCGCCAACATCCGGCGCGAACGCCCGACCGCATAAAGCAGCCAAAGCAACGCAATAACTGCCAGTGTTTTGTAAAGACGCGGATCGGCGAGCAGCGCGTCGGGGTCGTAAATACTGCTCAAGCCGTAGCGATAATCATCAAATACAAGCACGCCGCCGGGTTTTAAAAAGCTGGTCAATAAACTTTCGGCGGCAATGGCATTGCCTTCGCGGGCAAGGTTTGAGTTTTTCCACAAGCTGCCATAAGCTAGAACTACGACCCCGCCGCGGCCGAACGGCAGCCACCACCCCGCAGCACTCTGATCACGGCTGGAGCGCAGCAATACCAGTGCTTGGCGCAGGCCACGCGTCTGACAAACAGACTGCTTCGTCTTGGCGCTGTCAGGGTTCAAGATTGAACCATCTGGGCCAATTTGATCTTTGGAAAAATCGACTTGTCCGACTTGTCGCTTGTTCGGCGAGACTTCTGCGCCAACGGTTTCGGCTTCGGCATTGATATCGACTTCGGTCTTGGCGTCCACGGGATTTCCCTCGTCGC
>JAYTAO010000030.1:0-2220 GCA_043737435.1 Rhodanobacteraceae bacterium
ATTCGCCATACTTTGCGCGCTTTCCACAAGCAGGGATTGGCCATTTGGCGTTTGAAACGCGGCAGCACCAAGGCCTGGAAACCCAGTCGGCTGAAAACGGCTGCCTTGGATGGGTTTTAGGGCAATGGCGAACAGCAAGCGATTGGCGTTGGCTAATGTTGAAAGATCAATGCTCATGTTGAATTCCTTTAGTTTGAGTTGGCTGCAAAAGAGTTAGGGTCAATACGTTTTAAGAAACGCTGTGCGGTGTTTTGGCTGATCGGAAAAGCAAGTGCAGCCGCCCAAAGCCGCGCTATGTCGGGTGGTTGACTGGTTTGCCGCACCGTGGCGTGAACGCCGTGTGCGGCCAGCCGCTGGCGTGCCAGCGCGAATGCGCCCGCCGCATCGCCAGCGCTCAAGCGCCGCACAATCGCGGGGTCTGGTGGAATTTGCTTGCCTTCTATGAGCGGCCACGGCAAAAGACTCAGACGAATCACCATCCAGGCATCGTCTGGAAGCTGCTTGCCAGAGGTGTGCTTGGAAAGCTGCGCCTTTGAAAAATTCAGCGCACAAAATGCACGCGCCAACAGCAAGGTTCGCGCTAAATCCAAATTACTGCTTAAAAGTAAAGTTAGGTCAGATGCGTCTGCTGAAAAACCAAATCTGGCGCGTAACGGAAAGCCATTAACAGCAAGCTTGGAACGATCAATCAGGCGGCGATTAACAATAGCAATGCAGTCGTCGACGGGATTGCGTTGGTTCACTACAACCTGCGGTTCGGGAAGTAAGCGCTGGGAAGCCATACTGCCCGAAGTGGCGAATCGACCCAGTTTCAGCGTCTGAAAATGCACGCGCACGGGATGTTGTGGCGCTTTGTAATTTGGCAAATCGGCGGCCTGCGCGGCAAACGTTAGCGCAAGTCGAAACTCGGCGCTGCCATCATTTGCCGCCTCGATCCACTCGGCGCGCAGTTTCGGGATGGGCCCTGCGGAGAATCCGGTGCCGCTGGCTTGGATTGCTTCAAGATTCGCAGCTGCAATCAGTAACGACTGCCAAAGCGATGCGCGAGTCGGTTGCTGTGCGACTTCAAGTGCTATGTTTGCAAGGTTTTGTACCGCTGTTTTGATGCTCGTTGAAGCGTCTTTGTCACGTGCAACACGCCTTAAGCGCATGAGCCAAACTTCTAGGTCGTCCAGATTTCGCACCGCCTGGGCAGTGCGCTCAGGCACAACAAAACGCCCAAGCGGTACTGCAAGATTCGCTTGGCCGTTGCGCTCAATATAGCCAAACCGCTGAAACGAGGCGATGCCACGAGCCGTTCCCATGCGCGCAACCGCCCGCGCGAAATCGAAGGGGTCTGCCGCGATCTTTTTGCCAATTTGCGCGCGACCTTCGGCAAGCAGTTGACGCAGTTCGAAGTAACTTAGTGGCTGTGACCACAGCGGCATCCATTGTTCGCCGCGTGCGCTGTCCTCTTTCGGTGAGGCGCTAATAAATCCAGCGCTTTCACCCGATTGGGCAAAGGGTGCGGCAGCGCGCGAGCTGGATCGGTTTTGCATGCTGTTCGTAGCGCTTGAACGCATGCAAATTGCACCTTCGAACATCAGGACAAAATCAAAGGGATTGACCAGACTGTCGTCATTGCAGCCGTTGCCACTATTTGCGCCCCCCGCAGCGCCGGGTGAGAATTGTCCAATTGCCGCACCTTTTTGATAGTCGTCATACGCTCCGGCCCAAAGCGAACCTAGCAGCCAGTTTTTGGCATTGGCGATCGGTGCGCCTTCTGGGTCTTTGACGTCAAACAGCGTTTGAAGCTGCTGCATGAAATTGTTTGTGAAATCCAACCGACCATCGTTTCCACCCGTTCCCAAAAGCGCAGGATAGGACGGCTCACCATTTGCATTCAGTACAAGTGCTGCACTCATCCACTCCAAATGCGGGCCGCGCCAATTACGCCGCGCAGGATTAAATAAATCGCCCTTGAGTCGTTTAAATTCTCTTTCTGCCGCTGCAAGTCGAGCCTTGTAAATCGGATCCTCGCGCATCGCGTCGCGTTCAGCAGCTGATAGGCTTTTCTGCTTGGACTCTTCTTTTATGGTTCGAATAGCGGCGTCAGCGTCCTGAATTTCGGCCAGCATGCCATCAGCATCCGCAATCGCAGCACGAAACACTGCCAGTCGTTGCGCCTTTGACTTGCGGATCGGACTTAAGCCAGGATCGTTTTTGTCGTAAAAACCTGAG
>JAYTAO010000031.1:0-2218 GCA_043737435.1 Rhodanobacteraceae bacterium
CCGTATTGAACTGGCGGCTTATGAGCAATCGTTGCTAGCAATCACCCCGTATGCGACCGCACAAGCCGATCTAAAAAACCGCGACCAGGCCATCAAAACTGGCGTCGATGTGTTTTGGAAGCCCAATAATAACCACCAGTTTGCGTTGACGATTAATCCCGATTTTGGTCAAGTTGAAAGCGATGAGTTGGTCGTAAATTTCGATAATGTGGAAACGTTTTTCACCGACAAACGCCCGTTTTTTACCGACAACCAAGCCGCGTTTGAATCCGGCATGCCAGGCGGCGATCTGCTTTATAGCCGGCGTATCGGTGGCGGCGCTGACGATGGCTCGGGTGCATCGGATATCAACGCGGCGGTTAAAGCCAACGGCAATTTGGGCGATTTTGGCTATGCCGTTTTCGGTGCTGCGGAAGACGGTGAAGTCGGACGCGATTTTCTGTTTTTACGCGGCGCACATCGTAGCGAAAAGCATTCGCTTGATTTCACCCAAATCGCGGTAGAACGGCCGTTTTTGGATCGCCACGCGGATGTGTCTGCACTGCATGGCGTGTTTCGCCCAAGCCCCGAATGGAGCTTTGACACCGCGATTCATCAAAGCCGCATTGAGCAAGCCGGGCAACGCAGTACGGGCTCAGGTGGCGGCATCATTGCAGACTGGGATATGCCCGGCCCGTTTCGGCAGCAGTATTTTTTTACGCAAGTCGGCCGCAGCGAAGATTTAAATGACTTGGGTTTTCAAGATCGCACCAACTTTCGCTACCTTGAATGGGAAACCGGCTATGCCCAAGACGTTTTGCCAGCCACCTCAATGTTCGCCAGCCACGCCTGGGAGGCAGAACTGTTGCATCAGGCCAGCTTAGATGGCTTTGCACTGCGGCGCAGCCTGACCGTGCAGCGCTATTCCGAATTTCGTGATGGCGGCAGTCTATTTCTATTGGTGCGTAAACTTTTGCCCGGGTTTGACGAGCGTATTTCGCGCGGCAACGGCATCGCTAAAATTCGTGGCGGTTTGCAAGCCAATATCGAACGCTACCGCGCCCGCAAAGATGGCGGCAATATGAGTTGGACTTGGTTTGTGACTGCCTTTCCTGGCCGTTCGCAAGCTGTGCAGAATTACATTTTCGGTTTCGAGCCGCGCTTTTTCCTTAGTGATCAGCTTGATTGGGGTATTGGCGTCAACGCGCAACGTTTGAACGACTGGCTGCTTTGGCAAGGCGGGCAAGAATTAGGCAGTTTCAAATCCAATCGTTTGGATCTTTTCTCCAACTTAAATTGGTTTGTTAGCGATCGACAAGAACTGCGCATCAAACTGCAAGCGATTGCCATCGACGCCGAACCCAAGCGCGCGCTGCGCATTGGCGCAGCCGGTAGTTTACTGGCGTCCAACGCTGCGCTGCAAAATTTTCGCGTGCGCAATTTAGGCTTTCAAATTCGCTATCGCTACAAACTGGGTAACTTAAGCGACGTCTTTGCCGTCTACAGCCGAGGCGGCGCAGGCACTGATGCGCGCGATGGCGACGTGTTTGATGCGCTCGGCTCAACGTTTAATTTGCGCGATGACGATCAGTTTTTGCTGAAGTGGTCGTATCGGTTTGATCTTTAAATTGAGTGTATTACTACGATCAAAGCGCGCCACGCTGGGAAGTCGCCCGCGTCCTCAACCGAAGCGCGCGCGACTAAACTGGCGCTGACACCTAGGTATTCAACAGGCATATTGCTGTCGTGGACATCGAATTCTATCGGCAAATAGCGGCAACAACGTCGGTGCGTTCAGCTCCGATCTTTGGCTCAGGCGTTCTTGGCGTCAGCGCTGAGGCCGCTGCACCGCGTTTGCGATGAGCAATCTTCAACATTTTGCAAATAATTCATGGAGAGTTTAGCGAAACAATCGCACTTTTAGTTCCAGACCGCTGCAACAACAGGTAATACAGCAGCGGAATCACCACCAACGTCAGCGCCGTCGACACCAAAATCCCAAAAATGAGCGACACCGCTAAGCCATTAAAAATCGGGTCGTCTAGAATAAAAAATGCGCCCAGCATGGCGGCTAAGCCGGTCAGCATAATCGGCTGGGCGCGCACACTGCAGGCGTCAATCACCGCTTGTTCGTTGCTGGTGCCCTGCTGCACGGCTTGTTCAATAAAATCCACTAGTAAAATGGAGTTGCGCACAATAATTCCGGCCATCGCAATCATGCCGATCATGGAGGTCGCGG
>JAYTAO010000032.1:0-13533 GCA_043737435.1 Rhodanobacteraceae bacterium
CCATCAGCAAAAGCGTACTTGCCCTGCTGTGGCCCCGCGCCAATCTGATCGACCGGCACGCCATAACCGGAATCATTGGTGCAATAGGTGCAAGGCTGACCGTTGCCGGTAAACCAACGCATGCTGCGGGTGTCAAAATACTCGCCATTCGCGCCGGGCTCGACGCGATAGTATTTAGAGTTCACCTCCGCACCTGTTGGCACTTCGATGGTTGCCGGTGAAGTTTGTGCAAACGCAGTTGTGGCGACACCTAAATTTAAAAGCGTCAGTGTTGCGGCGATGATAAAAGATAATTTCATAACAAACTCCAATATGAGTAGTCCGGCGCCGTTGAGAATACCAAGATTAATAGTCGCCGGAAACGCCTGTGCCCGGGCGTAGTTATTGGCACCTAATGCCCGTGCCGCAGCAATTGCCAGCATCAAGGTTCGGTGAGGCATTGCTCGTTTTTTGTGCCGTCGTGAGCGCATTGTTTGATCCAAAGTTTCGGGTAAATTATTTCGAGCTGCGTTAGTTCGTTTGATTAGACTTGCGTCTAATCCAGCTAATTGTCGGAATTTCCGAGCAAAGTGCATTATTCGAACGGATTCTCGCTAAGAACTTTCAAAGTTGATCGCCACCAACATAGAGCCCAAGTTATTAAAAGCCGTCCTAAATTGCACCACTGTCGCGCCCAAACACCACATAGCTGCGGCTGCCGGAAACTGCGCGCGCACTGCCGATCACGTCAGCAATCCCATCGCCATTGATATCGCCAGCAGAGCTAACCGATTGCGCGTTGTTGTAAGTATCAGTAGCTTCATCGAGCCGAAAACCATTTGTGCCGTTTAAACAAAACAGTGAAATTGTTGCGCCGAGTAACTGGCGTTGGCCAAACACAACGTAGCCACGGCCAAAGCAGACTCCGGGTGCGCCAATGATCACGTCGCCAATGCCATCACCATTGACGTCGACCGCCGAACTCAGCGATCCGCCGGAACGCCCATTCATCACCACGCCATCCAGACAAAATCCATTGCTGCCATTGACGTTACCAAGGTCGATGCTGGCTGGAAATTCCTTTGATGGTCGGAATTTTTGGGCAAAATCCATCAACCGATCTTGGAATGTTCGGATTGAGTTGAACTTTAGCCAGTTTCAATTTGATTTGCTTATTAAGCAGCGCCAAAAGGCGCTGGGCAATTTTGTGCGCAGCGGAATTGACCACCGTTAACATCCAAAACACCGTTGACGCGGTGCCGTTATTTCATCAGGAAATTGCCAAATCCAACGCTGGGTACAGTTTTTTCAAATTAGGCAAAGATTTTGACTGCCACGGAATCCGGCTGGAGCCCCGCACCGCCAAGCCAGTGTGCGCGAGCTTGCGCACCTCAATGGTGAACTTAGCAAACAAATTAATGCCGGAGCTATTAAGGAACTCAAGCCCGGTTAGATCCAGCGTCACCGCTGGGGGTGCGGTGGCCAGCACTTTGGCCATGATTTCTTGAATCGGCGCGTAAGCTTCATTGCTGGACAGTCGCATGGTGCCTTCAAAAATTACGGTAGCGCCTTCTACCCAAACTCGATATTCACTCGTCTTGATTTCCATGTCCGGCCTTCTTTATATTTTGTGACTGGAATTTAGACCAGTGTGAGCGTTGCAAAGATGCACAACCGCATTGGTGCGCCAGGACGCTCTTGCGCGAAACTCCAGCCTAGACTGGCGCCGTAATCGCTCATGAGCGTCAGAATTCCCAAACCAGATCCACCGCTGGAATTATCGGCGGCGTTCGCCTCGATTTGCTCGATCAGCAGCTCGCCAGGATCGCGCTTGAGTAGTTCGGTCAGCAGTTCCTGGAAGCGCTCGCCAATACTTGCTTCAACAAAATGCTTAACTCGCATCTCGAAAGCGCTGCCTTGCAGGGAGGCTTCGACTTCAATGTCACCCAAACTCAGCGCACGAAACTTGACCGCGTTTTCAAGAATTTCATTGGCCATGTAGCCGATGCTGTGTTGCGCATCCCGGCCGTTTAACTTGGCTGCGCGCGCCTGCACTGAAAAATAGTCGCCGAGGAATTCCGCAGTTTCGCTGCAATGAAACCAGCGTAGTTCCAACGCGCCATCGCGCAGGACAAGCCGGGTGATGGCAGCGCTTGCTGCGCGATCGGGTGGGATAGTGCCGTAGTGAGAAATCATAGTTTCACCTGTGTCTCATAACGACTAGCGTTATGTCATCAAAGATTTTCTGTGTCCCGATATGTTCCATCAGGTCCGCAATAATGCCCTGCACAATTTCGGTTGCACTGCCAAGTCGATGGCGATAGGCGCTTTCATAGAGCCGCTCGACGCCAAACAGCTCATTCTTAGGATTTTCAGCTTCGGTGATGCCATCAGTGTGCAAAATAATCAAGTCGCCGGACTCAAACTTGATCTCGTGCGAAGCGATAAAATCTGAAATGTCGGGCTCCAAGCCAACAGGGAAACCTAGATCGGCGGTATCAATGCGCTCGGTGTCGCCATTTTTGCGAATGACCAACACTTCCTCATGCTGGCCCGTTAAAGTCGCTTTTTCATTGGCGTAATCAATAAATGCCAAGGTCAGTGAATTACCGGATTCGGTGCGCTCGATGTTTTTATAGATTGCGCGATTCAGCACTTCCAAAAATACTTTCGGATCGTCTTCGCCCTGTTCTTGCAAAGCGCGCGCCACCGACTGCACCATCAGCATTAGCACGCCGCTTTCCAAACCGTGGCCAGTCACGTCGCCGATGCCGATTTTTAGACGGTCGCCCGCCTGCAGCACGTCATAGTAATCGCCGCCCACTTCATCGGCAGGTTCAATGAAACTCGCAATCTCCAAATGCGGAATCGAGCCCAGCTCGCCGGGCTTTGGCAGCACCATCATTTGCACCCGACGGGCGACGTCCAACTCTGCGCCTAAGCGTGAGTTTTCACCCTTCAGCTGCTCGTTCAGTACCAAAATTTCTTTATTCGCCTCCCCCAGTTCATGGGTTCGTGCATCGACCAATTGTTCCAAATGCTCCGCATGGAAACGAATTTGTTCCGCCATCAAATTAAAAGCGACGCCGACTTGACCAACTTCATCCCGCGTTGGAATAGTGACGCGAACGCCATAATCTTTGTTGGACATGCGGCGTGCGGCTTCCGCCAGCGCACTTAAGCCCGCAGTAATGCGCTTGGAAATTCCGACTACTGCAAACAATACGATCAGCATGCTCAGCACCAAAGTGGCGACCTGCCAGCCCATAATGCGTTTGGTGGCTTCGTTAATCTTGGCCTGTGCCGCAGTCAATGACGAGTAAATTTCATGGTCAGGTACAACAAAGCCCAGCGTCAAATTCTCGGCGACAATTCCGTCTTTGCCATTCCACAAATTGGTCGTCTTTAGGCGGCGTAACACCACGCTATGAGGTATCGCTTCGCCGTTTTGGCTTAAATTGATATGCACCAGTGACGTTTCGTCATTGCTCGGCAGAACTAAACTCGCCATCGCTTGCTGGCTCGAAACCTTCAATGAGCGATTTAGTCCGGTTACACCGCTGCTGTCGAGCGCATTTGCAATCGTTAAGCCCAGAACTTTCTCGCCGGCTGAATTGATTGCTAGCACGTTGCCGTTAGACATCACCAAAAAGCCAAAGCCGGTATCCGCCAGTTTGACGTTTTCCACGATCCCGGCGAGCTGATCTAGGGTAACGTCTGCCGCGACCATGCCGGAAACGTCGGAGCGATCTTGCGTCCAAAGCGGATGGAAGTAACTGACGATCAGCGCGCCGGTAATCGCGTCAATATAGGGCGCGGTGGTGGTGATATCGCTCGCGACCGGGCGCGATGCCGGATTTTTGATCCAGCCCTGCCAGCCTTCATAAACACCGGGAAAGAAAAAGTCCCAAAAATTCGCGACGTTATGACCAGGGTAAAGTTTGTCAAAAGTTTGCGCTTGTTCGGAATACGGGGTCGTGCGCATGATCGGGCGGTTTTTGGGACCCACGTAATACATCTGCAGCTTTTTCGCGCCGGTTTGCATGGAGCTGCCGCCGAATAAATCAAACACTGCGCTGTCGTAGACTTCATTCATTACATCAGGTTTTGGCTGGTTTTTTTCATCCAGCAAATAGCCCCAAACACTGACCACCGAAGTATTTCCTGGGGCGTTTTGCGCCCAACCGCCGGCTTTGTCGAAGCTCAACGGCGAGGCAAAATGTGGCTGCTTTAACAAGGCTTGACCTATTGCAACTTTGGCCTGCGGCTGATCAATCAGCGTTTGCATGGTGCCTGCAAGTGCCGTTACTTCGGAAAATGCTTGATCCAACAACAGATCGGCGCGCAATGCGGTGGTCTCGATATAGTTGCGCAAGTATTCCTGATTCGCCTTGGTCAAGCCTGCTTCGATTTCGGTGGTCGCGTCATTGGACAGCCGCCGCACATTAAACAATGCCACCCCGCCGCTTAACAGCAAATCGAACAGCACCGCAGCGCCCACCAGCAGAATAAATTTAGCGCGGAAGCTGATAGGCATTGAGGCCAACCGGCGCAGCCAGGACGTCGAAACATCTTCGGTCACGCTGGCTTACGCCCAGACGCTACCCAAATGGGCCAGCCTGCGTAGCCTTTGGGGTGCAGTGCCGCAAAAATGTGATCTTGAAAACCTTGTTTGAAGCGGGCAATAAATTCCGCGTCATCACCGCGCTCCACCGCCATTTTGTCGGCATAAACATCCTGCCATGCTTGGATCACATCGGCAAAATCTTGTGGGTCGCCGCCATCAAGATTGGTGCACATAAACGATTCCATCTGGATGTGCTCGAAGCCTGCATCCAGCAAAAAACGCCGACTTTTTGGACCTAACTCAATATCCATACTAAAGTGCGCCCAAAGCCTCGCCACTTCGTCATAAGTCCACTGAATCGATTCCGCGCGCGGCTCCCCCAAGCAGTGCGAATTCTTTTCGTTGGTGATGTAAACCCGCCCGCCCGGTTTACAAATTCGAAACAGCTCTTTCAAAATCAGCGCGGGCTGATCGAACACTTGTAGCGAGTGGCGACAGGTCACAAAATCAAACTGATTGTCATCAAATAACAGGTTCGCGGCGTCGCCATAGACGTACTCAATGCCGCGGATACCAAAATCGCTTGCCACTTTTCGAGCGTAAGCCAAGCTTGGTTTGGCGTGATCAATCGCCACCAATCGGGCCGGATTAAAAGATTTGTACATCAGCACGGCAAAATCGCCGATGCCGCAACATACGTCCGCAACCGCCATCCCCGATTTCAAGCCGTGCCGCTGCAAAATCGCCTCTTCGTGGCGCCACGTCATTTTGGTTTGTGTGCGCAAGATTGGAATAAAGCCACCGTTTTCCAACACGTCTTGGCCTGGATAAAAGGCTTTGTCGTATTCTTCGACGATCACATTTGGGCTGATCAAGGTCAAACGACCAAATTTTCGCGCGGCCCAGCCGACCACACTTGAGGTGATCACGGAGATCTGCAGTTTCGGCCGCTCGCTACAGGCGGCCGTGACAAGTCGTGCAACTTCGTGAAATGCCGTGTTATTCAGTCGCGCTAAGCGCTTGACATTGAGGTACAGAGTCCCTTCAACACGCTTGACACATTGCTGAAACAGGAGGCTGAAATCGGTGAGATCTTCGGGTCGACGCGGGCTCATCGCCCCGGTCAGAATCAGCTCTTGGTTGTTTTCGTCAAAACGAGCGCTAAAAGTCATGGCTATCAATTCCCCTGGACGGCGAGAGGCGTATCGAGTGTAAGTTCCGCAACAAGGCAAACTACTTCCGCAGAAATATCTTGTACGGATAGGCGCGCGTTGTAATCGACGGCGAGTTCAAGTAGGCCGATGCGTGGATCTAAGGGGCCATCGTTTAATAATGCGCTGACGTAGGATGCAACAAAATCCGAACGCGCCAAGGACGCTACGGCTTCACTGTAAAAGACCTTGAGTGACTGATCGCAGGGAATCAACAGCTCAATTCGGTCAATCGCACCGGAGCGCAGTACCGCACAGGCGATTTGGCCGTCTTTCACATGATTACGAAACGCCGTTTCAAGCAATTCGTTAAAGGCAGTGGAGAATAAGTTGGCGTACTGCAAGGAATCGCTCCGATTGTGACTAACCATGCGCGCCACGTAAGTTGCCAAACGGTCACAATGGCTCCAGTCAGCGGAAAAATCGCCCATGTCCAGTTGAACTCGCATCAACAATTCAAAATTTTCGGATGACTTTTCTGCTTGGTCTTCCTGCGCATTATTCAACTGCATCGTACCCTCCAGTTTGCCGCCATGTGAGGCTTGCGCATTTGAGTATCCTTGAAAATAGGCCGAACAGGAATGTGCGATGTCCTCGGTCAATTGTTATTAATAGTTACCGCCTGTGCATGACCAGCGTGAATTTCAACTCGCCCAAAAAGCTATTAAAAACCGTATTACGCAAGATCTATTTGCTAAAACGCCAGTGCCAAGCGCAGCCCGGTATCGATGTTGCGAAACGAAAGTGCGCCGCGGCCGCGATAAGCGGAGCGTAAATGCGTAGGCGTATCTAGCCAACCTGCGCCGCTCAAGACTCGGCGGCTGCAATCCCCGCTAGTCCAAGCGCTGCCGTCCGTTGGCGCGCCATAGTAATTAGCATTCGAACAGTCTGCGGTCCATTCAACAACATTGCCGACCAGATCATGCACCCCAAAGGCGTTCGCTTGGAAGCTACCAACCGGGCTGGTGAGCACAAACTTATCGTTGCACTCGACCGCTGGAAAGCCTACGAATTTCGTCAGCGACGCTTGATCCAATACGTTTGCGTAGCTGCACGCAAAATTGACTTGGCCACCCCAAGAAAAAGGTGTCGCGGTGCCAGCCCGGATGACATATTCCTGTTCCGCCTCGCTTGGCAGCCGATAACGTTTGCCGGTTTCTAGCTGCAGCCACGTCACATAAGCTTGGGCGTCATTCCACGACAGGCAAACAGCCGGATGGCTGGCAGCTTGCTCGAAGCCGGGGTGCTTCCAGTGATTTTGGGAGGTGTCGCCAAAGATTGTTCCGGCCTTGAATGCGGCACAGCCTTTGCTGTTGCCTGCGTTTTTCTCAGCGTCGGTGAGGTAGCTTGTGGTGGTCACGAATTGCTGAAATTGCGCAACGGTCACTTCTGTTTTACCCATGCCGAATTCAGTAATCGTAACGCGGTGCTGCGGGCCTTCATCAAGGCCGCGCTCCGCTTCATTTTCTGGCGAGCCCATCGTGAACGAGCCCCCAGGTATCACAATCATTTCTGGGCCGTCCGTACCGTTTTTCAAGACATCGCTAAACACCATACCCTGCGGCCTCATTTCGACTTCAGCCACCGGCGCAACTGGCTTGAAGCTCGGCTCTTGCGGTTTGAGCGGTTCTGGGTTGGGCCACAAGATAAAGCCGGCGATCAATAGGGCAACCGCACCAGCGGCAAGCCATAAACCGCTCTTTGAACCGGAACTAGCCCGTGCATTTATTAAAGAACTTGGAGTCGCTGCCGCCATTGGGGTCGTGACGGCGAGGCTTTCCAGCGGCTTGCTGGGGACTTTTTTAGCTTCTACAACGGGTGTTAGCGGGGGGGTGAGGATTGCTGAGCGAGTTGCCGCCGAGTTTGGGAGCGCCGTCGAAAGCGTTTTTTTCACCAGCTCGGCTGAAACCGGTGCTGTGCCCACGCTGGCTGCCTCTGACACCGGTGTCTCAACGGTTTCTGCTGCTGGGGCCGGTGTCACTGTCTTGCTTTCATCAGCAGTTTGCGACTCGCTGAATGTCGCAGCCATTTTTATGCTCGCGCGGCGATCATGCTGCGGGTTCTCGCCGATACGAACTCGTGATTTTTTCGCAAGCAGGGCCGCCTCTATCGCGGCACTGCGTTCGGCGCTGGTTGGCCGCGGCTTGCTGACCGCTGTGTTCACCGGCTGGCTGGGTAGCGTTTCCGCATGTGCACCCAAATAGTTTCCCTGCGCACGCCGGACTTCCTCACTCTGCGCGGTATTGAGCATAAAACCCAAGGCACGCAGCTGACTAGACCACGCTTGGGAGGTGCCGGAATAGCTTACTTGTCTACGCAACGCCTCGTCATTGATGAACATGCCGCGCAGCGAATCAATAAACGACTGCGCGCTCGCGTAGCGCCGATCCGGCAGTTTTGCGAGCAATTTCTCAAGCACCGGCTGCAGCATGCTGATCGCCGCGGGCAGCTGCGGTATCGGCGCGTAAAGGTGCTGAGTGGCGATTTCTTGAATGGTATTGCCCGGAAATGGCAGTTGCCCAACAAGTAGCTCGTGGAAAAGAATGCCGAGCGCGTAGACGTCGCTACTTCCGGTTAATGGCTGCCCGGTAATTTGTTCGGGGCTCATGTAAATAGGCGTACCGATAATGCTGCCATCGCGGCCGTAGATCGTGCTGCGATCCAAAAGCCGCACGGCACCAAAATCGGTCAATACCGGCGTGGTTTCGTCACGTAACATGACGTTTGCTGGCTTCAAATCGCGGTGAACGATCTGCTGCTTATGCGCCGCTTCCAGCGCGCTGGCAATTTGGGCGGTTAGCCCGAGCGCTTCGCCAACTTGAATTGGGCCGCGCCGCATGCGTTCAAGCAGGGAGCCACCGGATAGCACTTCCATCGCTAAATAGGCAAGATCCCCGATCTTGTCGTTATCATAAATTTTGACGATATTGGTGTGATCAAATCCTGCCAGCACCTCGCCTTCACGCAGAAATAGCGCTTCCGCGTCCGAGTTGCTCAGCACGGAACGCTTCAATATCTTGATCGCAGCCTTGCGCTTATTTCGCTTATGTTCCGCAAGCCATACCTCCGCCATCGCGCCTTCGCCCAGTCGGCTGAGCAGCGTGTAGTTGGGGACTTTATAGGACGGAATCTCGGCGCTCAAAGGAACATCGCTTAAATTAAGGGTAGGGCTAAAAAGACGAATTGCCGCGCTAAACGAATGGCCGCCTGAACGAGTGGCCGTCTGAAGGAGTGGCCGTCTGAGGGAGTGGCTTCACAGAACTCTAACAAGTCTTGCTGTGTAGCCTACCTAAAAAGCCGAGTCAACTACCTCTATTAATGAATCGCATAGGTGTGTGCGGGCGGCGTTCAAGAAGGTAGCGGCAGTTTTGCGACTTTCCCAACTTTGCTTAGTCACACGGATGACTACACATGAGCCCGATAAATTGTTAAAAAGCGCGGCGTAGAAAAGTAATGTTTCTGTTTTAACCGCCTTCCCTCTGCTCTATTTTAAGTGTGAATCATGACTGTTACTGATGATCCGATAACCCTGCACGCCGTGATTTTAAGCGGGCTGAGCAATTATGTTGCACCGGCCGCGCTGAAGTTGGCGCTGGCATTGGTGGTTTGGTTTGTCGGCGGTTACGCGATTAAAGCCATTATCGGCTTGAATGAGCGCGCGTTAAATTTGCGCAACACCGACGCCACAGTGGTGCGCTACAGCAAGAATTTTTTGTCGATGGCGCTAAAAATCGGCTTATTGGTCGGTTTGCTCGGCTTTCTTGGCCTGGAAACCTCCAGTTTTGCCGCCTTGATTGCCGCTGCCGGCGTCGCCATTGGCGTTGCTTGGGCCGGCCTGCTTTCAAATTTTGCAGCAGGTGTATTTTTAGTGATTTTGCGGCCTTTTAAAGTGGGTGACGCGGTGATGACCGCGGGCGTCAATGGCGAAGTCAAGGAAATCGGCCTGTTCGGTACCAAGATTGATACCGCCGAAGGCGTGCGCGTGGTGGTCGGCAACAGCAAAGTGTTCGCCGAGAACATTAGCAACTTTAGCCATAACCCCTTGCGACGGGCGGACGCAACGTGTCAGTTGGCGCATGCGGTGGATGTGGAGGCCGCAATTACGCTGTTTCGTGCGGAACTGGAAAGTATCGAGCACGTGCTAGTTGAGCCCAAACCGACGATTGAGATTTTGGAGTCGAACGCGTTGGGAACCTTGCTGGCTTTGCGCGTGTTTTGCCCAACCGCAATGCACGTGCAGACAGTATTTGAGCTGCAGCGCCGGATTGCGCGGCTGCGCACGGCACAAAATTGGCCTGTGCCGGAGACACGCACGGCGGTTCGCCAGATCGAGGCGGCTTAACGCGGTGTTTTTTTGCCTGAAAATGCCTGCTTTTTTGATCTGACTTAACTTTTAATTGTTCGCCCTATTTTCTCACCGCCGCAGCAGCCGCATGCCATTGAAGACTACGATCAGACTGGCACCTAAATCCGCAAATACCGCCAGCCACAGCGACGTATTGCCAAAAAACGTCAGTACGAAAAACACAACTTTTATCGCCAGCGCGAAAATGATGTTTTGCCACAAAATGACGGCCGTGCGTTTTGAAAGTGCAATAAATTCCGGGATTTTCTGTAGGTCGTCTTGCATCAATGCCACGTCCGCGGTTTCGATTGCGGTGTCAGTACCCGCTGCCCCCATGGCAAAACCCACGCTGCAGCGTGCTAGGGCTGGGGCATCGTTGACACCATCGCCCACCATGCCAACCGGGCCTTTTTTCAGCAACTCTTCTATCACCGCCAGTTTGTTTTCCGGTAGTTGATCGCCCCTAGCGTCGGTAATGCCCACGAGCAATGCAACCGCTGCGGCGGTGCGCTGATTGTCGCCGGTCAGCATCATTGGCTCCACGCCTAAATCGCGCATTGCTTTGACCGCGGCTTTGGCGTTTTCACGTACCTGATCAGCGACTGCGAGCACCGCGAGCGCACGCGTATCGTCCATCAGCACTACAGTGGATTTACCTTGCGCTTCGAGTGTGTTGAGTTCGGCTTCTACCTGCGGACTGCAGCGTTTGAGATCTTCCGCGAACCGGTGATTGCCCAAGAAGTACGCCTTGCCCGCAATTTTTCCCTGCACGCCACGCCCGGTAATTGAGGCAAAGTCCGACACGCTCAACAAGCTAGCGCCGTTCGCTTTTTCCTGAAAACCACTGACGATGGCAAGTGCGACTGGGTGCTTGCTGAGTGCGTCTAAACTCGCTGACAGCCGCAACGCTTGCTCGACACTTAACTCGCTCAGAGTGATGACATCGGTAAGTACGGGCTTGCCTAAGGTCAGTGTGCCGGTCTTGTCCAGCGCAATAGATTTCAACAGCCGCCCTTGCTCCAAATAGAGCCCGCCCTTAATCAAAATGCCGCGCCGTGCCGCCGCCGCAAGGCCGGAGACCACGGTAACTGGCGTTGAGATGACTAGTGCGCAAGGGCAGGCAATCACCAACAGCACCAGCGATTTATAAATCCATGGGTACCATTCGCCACCAAAGGCCAGTGGCGGCACAATCGCTACCAACAGCGAAATCAAAAACATGAGGGGCGTGTAAATACGCGCGAATTCATCGACAAAGCGCTGCGTCGGCGCGCGATTGGCCTGGGCATCTTGCACGGAGCGTGCAATTCGATCCAGCGTAGATTCGCCCTTGGCGTGGGTGACAACAAAAACCAATACGCCCGACTCGTTAATGGTGCCGGCAAACACTTGATCCCCTACTGCTTTGTCCACCGGCATACTTTCGCCGGTGATCGGCGCTTGATTCACTGCACTGGCACCGCTTTCAACCTTGCCATCAAAGGCAACGCGTTCGCCTGGGCGAACCTGGATACGTTGGCCGACGCCAATGTAGGCCACGCCTTTTTCAACAAATTTGCCGTCGATTTCAACATGAGCAACTTCTGGTGCCAGGGCAATCAAACTGCGGATCGCGTTACGGGCACGGTCTAAGCTCAGCTTTTCAATCAGCTCGGCAATAGCAAATAGCCAAATCACCATCGCCGCTTCCGGCCACTGCCCGATTAATACCGCTCCGATCACAGCGACTGTCATTAACAAATTAATATTGAGCGTGAAGTTCTTGAGCGCGATCCAACCTTTGAACAGCGTCTCTCTACCGCTTAAGGCAATAGCGAGTATTGCCAAACTGATGACCAGGATACTAGTCTCCCTACCGGTGCTGTAGGCAATCGCTTCAGCACCAATCGCTGCGATGCCGGCAAGCACCATCGCCACTTTTTGTGTGCTGCTGATGCCAGGCAAATCAGCGCCCATGCTATTTTTTTGTTGTGCCGCAGCATCCATAAGCACCGGCTGCATACCCACGCCTTCAATGCGTTTGACGATGCTTGCGGCGTCACTGAATACGTGATCGACGGTCAACTCGCGGCGCATTAAATCGAAGTTAAGCTGTTTAATTTCGACTATGCCGCCGAGCGCATTGCGCAACACCCCCTCCTCGGTCGCGCAATCCATGTTTTCGATGCGATAGATGACGCGTGTAGTGCCCGAAGGCCCGGCATTTGGCACCGCTGCCGTGGACTTGTGTCCGCCGTGGTCATGTCCTGCGTGGTCGTTAGAATCGCCGTGTTTGGATTTTTCGGTCGTCACTACTTTTTCCTTAAGTTCGTCGCGCGTTCGAAGTAATTAGCGCCGGTTCGCCCAAATCATATTGGCGTCTAGCAGCAGCTGGTAGTAAGCGTTCAGCGCTTCGACCCTGGCTGCTAACGCTGCACTTGCCGCAAGATTTGCTTGCCGCTGTGCCAGTAGCAGCAGCGGCAAATCTGCTTCGCCCAGGGCGAAAGCGCGCTGGGTCAGGGCGGCGGCGTCAGCCATCAACTTTGCGCTTTCACGGCTCAGTGCGGCGTTTTTCTGCGCGCCTTTGGCTCGGCGAAAGTTGCCGCTAATTTGCACGTCAAGTTCGCGCGTTCGCAGCGCCAACGTCTGTTGCGCGCGTTCACGCGTTGCAACCGCTTTTGCACTTTGCGTTGCCCGCGCGCCTCCGGGAATGGGAATGCTGATGGTGATGCCGGTAATGCGCTCGCCGCGATCAGATTCCGAACCCCTGAACACGCCCAACGTTGGATCCGGAATGCGATCCGCGCGCGCCCGCTCAGCCTGAGCTTGCGCACGTAGAAGTTCTGCAGTTGCAGCCTTTAGCGCGCCGCTTTCAGCAATAATTTGCGTGCGCCAAAACTCCAGATCGCTCTCGATTGTCTTCGGTTCGGCAAGCGCAACCGCCCGCAATTTCAAGCCAGGAAAGCGTGCAGCAAGCTCGCCCGCACTGAGCTGCGCCTGAGTTTTCGCAACATTCTCCAGGCGTCGTTGCTCGGCAAGTTCTGCGCTGGCTAATTTTAGTTCCAGCTGGGAAGCGTCCCCTGCGGCCAAGCGTTTAGTCACCACGTCCACACTTTGCTGCATGGGGCTAAGCGCTAGCACCGCCAATTCATGCGCCTGCTGGCTGCTCAGCGCATTCAGCCAAAGGGTGAGCAACTGCAGCTTAGTTGCGCGCAGCGCCTGTTGATAGTTTGCTTGCGCTAGTGCGGAGGTAGCATGAGCAATATCGAAATCTGCTGCACGTTTGTTAGGCAGGCGCAGTGTGCGTTCAATGCCCGCGCTCCACTCGTGATAGCGGCTGGGTGAGATGCCCGAAGCTTCATTAACACGCCGCCGCTGCTGCGTAGCGCTGACGTTCCACTCATAGGGCGAAGCTTGAATGAGCTTCGCCTCCTGCTCTGCAACGGCTAAAT
>JAYTAO010000033.1:0-5592 GCA_043737435.1 Rhodanobacteraceae bacterium
GCTTCAAAGCCGCGCATTGACAGCTGCAAATAGCCATCGTCGCCCTGCAATACCCATTGCGGAAATACCTGCTGCACTTCTTGGGCGATAAAGCCTAAGTGCTGGCCTGGGGCTTGGAAGGTTTGGCCCGCATCTTTGTATTCGTAATGCACGGGCCTTAAAGCGCTGATTTGATCTAACGCGCCGGTGTAATTGGACACGTTTTTCTTTAACCGCGCATCTGAAGTGGTCGCAATAGTGCCGGTGGTGGTCCGCAATTGGCCTGCGGCGTCCAAGGTCATGCGCACGGTGCCGCCAGTGCCTGGATTGTTTTGCGTATCATTGTGGCTGCCGCCTTGAAACCACGCGAAACCACCCGTGGCGTTTACGCGGTTGTATAGCGTTGCCGACTGGACGCCAATGCCAAAGTTTGTCGGGGCCTGCTCAAACAGATTAATCATCTGCCTCGTGGTTGCACCGAAATTAAGTGCAGCAGCGGGAATTGAGACATTGCCATTTACTGTGAGCGCCGCGCCGACCGTAGGGGTGTTGGTGTTGATTGCCATGCCGCCTTGGGCGCGGATTAAGAACTGATCTGGTTTGGTAGAGACAAAATCTATGTTTTGAGAATCTGCCCACACGAATGTTCCGGGGTCAGTGGGGTCAGTTACAGCGCGATATCCAGCGGCAAAACTAAAATCACCGCCCGCCCGATTATTAAAGCCGCCAGGAATCGTTGAGTAAAGACCAAATGCGGAATTTGAACTGCCGCCGCTGACGGTCGCAGCGCTAATGCTTCCAAGGGATGAAAAGAAACTTC
The DNA here is from genome assembly GCA_043737435.1 of Rhodanobacteraceae bacterium. Taxonomy (GTDB): domain Bacteria; phylum Pseudomonadota; class Gammaproteobacteria; order Xanthomonadales; family SZUA-5; genus JANNYA01. The sequence goes on from JAYTAO010000033.1 coordinate 800, forward strand.
CAGCAGCATTGGCGCTGCCGCCTGCCACAGTGGCGTAACTTTGAACCGCGTAATTGCGCGTGGCCGCTGTGCCGCCACCGCCACCTGAAACGGTGGCACCAATCGACTCGGGCCGTATGCCATTATTCAAGGATCCTGCAGTAATATTTACTGTGCCACCCGTGGTGGGCTCTATCTGCAGCGCGCCATTGCCATTGACCCGCAGTTCAATCGGCACGTTATTTGTCGACCCCAAAAACTCACCCGCAGCCACCACATTCCCCGTCGTATCCCAACAAATCCCCGCCAGTGCCGCCTTTGCATCAAACGCGCTCGGTTCACCCAAGCTGGCAAATCCAGAACCATTTTGCTGCACCTCGGTTTTCAGCTTCATCGCAGGTGCGTTGCTGAAATCAAAGCCAAAATCTACGTCAGCGGCAAAGTTGCCGTCTTTGACTGCGACGTTACTAAGCGTAATCGGCTGCGAAATCGAGGCTGTGCCGGCTTCGTTGACCAGCGTCAGGCGTAGATCGTATGCGCCGTTCGCGGGTTTGCCGCCGTCATTGAGCGTGCCGCGATAGGTCCAGGGTGCTGCACTTGCGAAGCTTGTGGCGGCGAGTAAAGCGATAAATAGTGCGCTGCGTTTCATAGTGGTTGCCTTATCTGTTTAATTTTGGGGTTGAATTAGTTTTCAAAACCATTTCGAAAAATGTCGGGGCCGAGAACACCGCATGCGGTCAGTGCAGATTTCGGCGCAGCTAAATCCGCCAGTAAACTAAAACGGCCATCGGCGGTGGTTTTGGCCGCCGCGGGCGCGGCTTGCAGTTCAGCAGTGACGGAAAAGCGCGCATTGGCGCTGGTTTGTGCTTTGCTAGCCGACAAATTAGCAGCACCCGAAAAACGTTCGGCGGCGAAGCTGGCGGCAGTTGCCGCAATGAACAACAGTAAAAAACAGAACTTACGCATCGAATGCTCCAAAACGCCGCTGTAAGTGTTGCCTTGGCAAGGCGATTCAGGCCGAGGTGTAAGCGTGTTATGAGCTAGTAAGAGATTTCAAATCGGAAACGACAAATCGCATAAGGAAAGACCAAATTCCTTTTTGGCGTAACGTGCGAGCAATTTTTTGGCGCGACGCGCTAAGACAATGTTGATAATATGGCTGCCCGTAGTCTTTAATATGGCTTGCCATGAAAACGACAGTAGTGCTAGCAGACGATCTCATCGAACGCTCCAAACGCATCCAGCGGCGTGATGCCGTGAGCTTTAAAACCCTGTTGGAAGAGGGCTTGCGCATTGCGCTGGACAAACGCGAAACACAGCGCACGGCCTTTAAATTTCAACCGGTGTTCGGTGGCAAAGGCTGGTTAACCGATGAAGCTGAGCAGCGCGGCGGGCTTGAAACTTTGCTGCGCGAGGTCAACGAAAGATGATTGCCATTGACACCAACATTCTGGTCTACGCGCATCAGCCAGATAGCCCGTGGCATGAAGCGGCGCTATCGGCCATCTTGCCGATCGTGGAAGGCCGAGAACTCTGGGGTTTACCGTGGCCGTGCGTGCATGAATTTTTCGCCGTGGTCACGCATACGCGCTTCAAAGTGCCATCCACGCCCGCCCAAGCGTTAGGCATGATTGCCGCATTAATGGCCTCGCCTAGCGTACAAATGCTGGGTGAATCGCCGGGCCACTTTCAACTGCTGTCAAGCATGGTGCTGAGCGCCAAACTCAGCGGTGCAATGATTCATGATGCACGTATCGCCGCAATTTGCCTGAGCCACGGAGTTCGCGAACTGATCAGTGCAGATCGCGATTTTTCTCGCTTTGTGCAACTGAAAGTCAGAAATCCTCTAATTGTGACGTTTTGATCTCGCTTCCTTCGCGCAATGAACATCCGTCAGTGGCCTAAAACCAGCTGCCAATCGTCGATGTGTGTGCCCTGGCGTGGCAGTGTCGCCCTGATCAAGCTCAGAATTCGCAAAATTTACCAACCCGCAATCAAGGGTGCGCACCTAACAGCACGCGCGCTTTTGCCAATGCCGCCGCGCGGTGAGTCAAATCCCCGCTTAACTCGGCCCGCCAGAGCTGCATGCGGCACCGATCAACACTGCATTTAGGTAGCGCCAAGTGCACACAGGTTCCAGCAGGATAGGCACAAGTGCTGCACACGGCGCGGCCCATAAAGCGCAAAATATCAGTGTCAAGCAACAATCGCCCGCGGCGAAGCAGCCTCAGGCAAAAGCGACCACAACCGAATATGCGATTTTGATCGGTTTACTCGGCGCGATCTTCCCGAGCCAAAGTGTTGCCCGCGACATTTTTTTAATGCGAGCCGCGCGCTGCAATCGCACATCGGCCTGAGCGCAGATCGTGGCTATCTGCGAGCGCATTTTGCGGAGTTGAAACTACTGCCGATGTAAAACTCGTAGTCCTGTACGGCGATCACCTACCAACCCTGCAACCAAGGAAGCGCACCTAACAGCCAATTAGCCGATAGATTATTTATAATTTTTTAAGCACATATTAACAAAAAACTATTTACATTGAAAAAGTGTATGCTTGAGCGCCCCGAAGGATATTCTTATGAATCTGAAAGCACTGTTAGTCTCGAGTTTATTAACCATTTTAATTTTTGGCAACGCCAGCGCCGATTCTGTGAGTGAACAGAAAGAACCTGTTGTTTCCGCGTCGCCGCAGGAAACCAAAATGCCGATTCAAACCGCCTTTCAAGAAAACTTAGCTAGGACACCGCACGAAATTTTAATTGGTCTACTTGCACTTGTTGTCCTGTAAAGCCGCAATTCGTTGCAGCTATTGCCGACAACGGCAACCTATTGCGCACGGGTGCGCAGACCACGGGACACAGTTGAAATTTTTTCCTCAGCCAGCGCTTCATCTTCTTAAAACCTCAATGCAATAGGGGTGCGCCGCGCCGAAACTCTCCATGCAGCCTGCCATGACCGCTTCCAAGCGAAGCGCTCCTAGCTGATCTTGCCCATGCTGCTTCAGCCAATGGCCGTAAAATCCGTGCAGCTCAATTTCTGGCAGGTTCAAGTCGCGATCAGGAAATCTTTCAAGTCCGGCAGCGGCGATCAGTTCGGGCGTCAAGCGCTTGCCCTGTGCGAATACGAGTGCAGCTCTAGCCATATGGACGAATTTTAGAACTTGGGCCGGTGCGCGCGGCATTTTGCTTAGTGCGAGCAGCGCGCGCTCTAATCGTAGGTCTGCGCCGTGGAAATCTCGCAAGCGGCGCAATGCATCGCCATAAATGTAATCGAGCCAAATTCTGGCCGGATTCATCTCTGGCAGGTCTGCGGTTAATGATTCGGCCTGTGCAAATGCTGCAACACTTGCGGATTGCTCGCGCGCTAGGGCTTTAGTAAACCCCAGCGAAGTGTAAAGCCCGGCTTTTTCTGTACGCGTAAGCCCAGCAATTGCTAACGCAACGTCTATTGCTTTTGCCGATTCTGTGTAATTTCCCGCGTCGCGTTCAATAAATCCAAGCAACCGATAGGTGCGTAGGTTTAGCGCCGGCATTGCGAGCGCCGTCAACTGGCCCTGCAGGCCCATCACAAGCTTCCGAGCTTTGGCAAAATCAACGAGTTCTGCATAGCTTCCGGCCAGCTTAAGCGTCGTTTCTGCTTGAAAAATCTGCGCATTCTTGCTCGTGCTTTGGCCGCTACTTGCTTCGCTGTGGGCAAGTGCGTACTCAAAGGCATCGCGTGCGCGTTTGAATTCGCCCAGGCCATAAAAGCTCTCGCCCATCGCCAGTGCCAGTAGCGGGCTGGCATCGTTCGGCGCGGGTGCGCCTGGTAAATTTGGGGTATTGGTCATCAATGGCGTGCTTTGCAAGCGCTGCCAACCAATGTCCAGCATTTCCAGCGCACTCAGCGGCTTTCCTAAATTTTCTTCCGGTGCAGCGGCTTCAAAAAGAGAAACTAGAAAAGCGCTAACCTGTTTATTTGCCTCCGATTGTGTCGCCGCCGCGCGCAATGCGCGTGCTTCGCGCTGGCTTGCCATTAAGGCACTGCTCAAACCCGCAAACACCGCGACAAACGCCAGTGCGAATACGCTGCTCGCTAAGGCATTACGCCGAACAAACTTTAGTAAGCGATAGCTTGCCGAGTCGGGCCGGGCGCGAATCGGGCGCTGCTCTAAGTAGGCGTTGATATCCTCACTTAACGCCACCGCCGAGCCATAGCGCCGCGCGGGCTCCCGGCTCAGCGCCTTCAGCACAATCGTATCCAAATCGCCTTTGAGCTGGCTGGGTCGAATGCTGCTGTGCAGCTTAGTTTGTATCTTTAGCGCCGAGCTAGGCGCTGTAGCATCGGTGTCGGTGATGGCCTGCAATAAACTTAACGAGCCATCCCCTTTCGGCTTGTGCGGGCGCTCGCCGGTTAATAGCTCGAACAAGATTACGCCCAGCGCGTAAACATCGACTGAGGTGGTGATCGCATCACCGCGAATTTGCTCAGGCGCGGCATAGCTAAACGTCATCGGCGCAGAACTTTGCGTCAAATCAACATTACCGCCCAACTGTTTGGCAATGCCAAAATCCAGTAGCTTCGGGCTGCCATCGTCCAGCACCATAATGTTGCTAGGCTTTAAATCCCGATGCACGATCAGGTTTTGGTGCGCGTATTGCACTGCTGCACAGAGTTCAATGACGATCTTAAGCCGTGCTTCCAAGCTGGGCTTAAGCGCTTTGATGTAGTGATCCAGCGGCATGCCATCGACATATTCCATCGCAAACCAGAGTGCGCCTGCGTCGTTGCCACCATCCAAAATCCGCGCAATGCCGGGGTGATTAAGCTTTGC
>JAYTAO010000034.1:0-2205 GCA_043737435.1 Rhodanobacteraceae bacterium
GTTTAAAACTACTTTGTAAGATGTATACGTTCCGCCCAAGAATGCGCCTGATGTATAAAGCTGTGTACATTTGTATATTGTTGGTCGCTGCTTCAAACAATTGAGATAATATGGTGGCGTTGGTAGTGGATAATCAATATTGTAGACGTTCCATAAATCCGATGAATAGCTGCATTCAAAAACATAATTTTTCGCTGGACACATGCCAGGCGCAGCCGCCGCGAAACCGCTGGCTAAAAGTAGAGCTAGGAACCACTGGGGCTTTTGCTTAAACATTGTTCTTCCTCACGTTGCGAATAATTGCCCCAGTAAAGTGCCTGCAGCGTCAGCGCAAGTCCTTAATCCCGCCTTAGAAAATTCTTAGATTTGCTTAGAAAACCGCGCAAAGCGGTATTAGCCAGCATTTTTCGGTGAAAAATCGCATGCGTGTTGAACTTTCTGGCACTTTAGGCGTGTACTAACATTGGGAGTTTTATGTCGCTTACTGCATTGCCGGTTGGCATGGTTTACCGTTTTGAGCGTTTTGAACTAGACGAGCTAGCGCTGACATTTAGGGTTTCCGGCGTGCTGGTGCCGTTGCCGATCAAGCCGTGGGCGACGTTGCTACTGTTGGCGCAGAACGCACCAGATACTGTCAGCAAGGCCGAGCTGATGGACACCGTTTGGCTGGGCCGCGTGGTGACGGAGGGGGTTTTAACGCAAGTAATCTCCCGCCTGCGCGTGCTTTTAGGGGACGACACGCAGGAATGGATCAAAACCGTGCACGGCGTGGGCTTTCGCTTGACCTTGCCGGTCACGCGGGGACGCGACAGCGCATTGGACGCCAGGGCAGCGCCGGAGTTTGCGATTACCCAAGCAACCGCGCTGCGCGGGCGGCCACTTTGGGCGCTGACACAGGCCTTAAGCACCAGCAAACGCACCGCCGTGTGGCTGGCAGAACGTAAAAACGATCATTTGCAAAGAGTATTTAAGTTTGCACACGACGGTGCCGGTTTACGCGCGCTTAAGCGCGAGCTTTCGGTAACCCGTGTTTTGCAGGCAGCGCAAACCGCCAGCGGTATTTGCGCGGTGATTGACGCGGATTTTAGCGAAGCGCCGTTTTTTATTGAGTTACCGTATTTTAACGGCGGCAATCTAGTCGATTTTTACGAAATGCACCCAGGCATTTGCGCCGAACATACGCGAGATTTATTAATCGCCATTGCCCGCACTCTTGCAGAATGCCACGCGGTGGGAATTATTCACGGTGATATCAAGCCAAAGAATATTTTGCTGGAATTAGAGGCGAATAAATCTCCTGCGGCACAACTTGCCGATTTTGGTGCGGCGTTATTGCTGGATCATGCGCGCTTAAAAGCACTGGAACTGTCTGCAATTCACCACACCGGTTTGGTGGTTTCTGACCCAGGCGGCGGTACGTTGGCCTATGCCGCGCCGGAATTGCTTGCGGGCAAGCCCGCAAGCGTTGCCACCGATGCCTACGCCTTCGGTGTTACTGCGTTTCAGCTGCTGTGCGGTGAATTCAGCCGCCCGCTTTCGCCGGGTTGGGAGGATCTGATTGATGATAAATCCGGCCGATCAGGCGACACGACAATCAAATTACTGCGGCTAGATATTGCTGAGATGTGCCAAGCCGACCCGGCAAAGCGGCCTGCGTTCAGTGAAATTGCGACGCGCTTGGCAAGTCTTGATGCCCGCGCCGAAGCTGCCAATATTCGCGCGCAAGAATTGACTGAGTTTGAAGCGGCAAAAACCCAGGCTCTGCGGCGCGAAGGGGAGCGGGCGCTAGATTTGGCGCGTATTGATTATTTGAGCCGACGGCGGCGGCTGTTGCGGGTTTCTGTGATTGCACTTTCCAGCCTACTCATACTTGCCTGTACCGGGTTTTTCATAGCCCAGCGGCAAACCAAAATCGCAAGGCAACAGCAGGCGCTTGCGGCGCAAAGTGCCATCGAAGCAACGCGCTATCAAAAACTGGCAGAGCAGACCAGAGACACTCTGATTGAATCGTTAGTCCGATCAGCAAACCCATTCGAAGGTGGCGATCCCGAGATGCCAATCAGCACAGTTCTAGAGAGAACAGCAATAAACATAGCCACAAATTTCCCCTCTGAACCTGATTTTGCTGTGCCGCTGTTGGATTCATTTGGAACGGTTTTGCTGCTAGCGCGTCGCACCGAAGCCAGCGAAAATATCTATGCGATG
>JAYTAO010000035.1:0-2204 GCA_043737435.1 Rhodanobacteraceae bacterium
CCTGCTTCAAGAGCTTTTGCTGCCGCGTCGCCTTGTGCAAAAACCGCAACGCGAACTGATTTACCTGTGCCATGTGGCAACACGGTCGAACCGCGCACACCTTGGTCAGATTTTTTTGCATCAATGCCGAGGCGAACCGCGACGTCAATGCCTTCGGCGAACTTTGCGGTTGCATTTTTTTGCACGATCGCAATCGCTTCGTCTAAAGCATAAGACTTGCCTTGCGCAACAGCGCCAAGCAGCATTTTCTGTCGTTTATTAAGCTTTGCCATGGTCTTAAATCTCCGTGTTTAGGCCCATGCTGCGGGCGCTACCAGCAATGGTGCGCACTGCAGCGTCAAGATCAGCAGCCGTTAAATCCGGCATTTTGACCTTGGCAATTTCTTCCAGCTGAGCGCGCGTTACTTTGCCGACTTTCTCGGTGTTCGGGCGCTTGCTGCCACTTTTGATACCAACCGCTTTCTTCAGCAAAATCGTCGCCGGAGTGGTCTTCATTATGAAGGTGAAGCTTCGGTCCGAATAAACAGTAATCACTACAGGTGTCGGCAATCCCGGTTCCAGCTTGCTGGTTGCGGCATTGAACGCCTTACAAAATTCCATGATGTTGACGCCACGTTGACCCAATGCGGGGCCGACGGGTGGCGATGGATTGGCTTGCCCTGCCTTTACTTGTAACTTGATGTAGCCTGTGACCTTCTTGGCCATAGTTTTATCTCCGAGTGGTTGCGCCCGTTGCCGAGCTCCTCGTGGGTGAAATGCCCGCCAAGACAGCGGACCGTGTTAAAGCATTTGTTCGACATCCATGAGACTTCGCTGGGCTTCGCGATTTTCCGCTTTAAGCGGACAGCTAAACTCAGGGTTATTACTGCTTCTTGCTTATTTTGCCTTCTCGACCTGGGAGAACTCCAAATCCACTGGTGTAGACCGGCCAAATATAAGCACCGCCACTTTAAGGCGGCTTTTCTCATAATTCACTTCGTCAACGACTGCGTTGAAGTCATTAAACGGCCCGTCTACCACACGCACCATTTCACCCACTTCAAACAGCACCTTCGGCTTGGGCTTTTCGATGCTGTCTTGCACGCGTTGTAAAATGGTGTCAGCTTCTTTCGCACTAATCGGCAGTGGCTTTTCCTTAGTACCGCCAATGAACCCCATGACTTTGGGTGTTTCGCGAACCAAGTGCCAGCATTCGTCATTAATGGTAATAGACCGGCCTTCAACAGCGGTTTCAATTTGCACCATGACGTAGCCCGGATAGAATTTACGGTCACTGCGGCGCTTTTGGCCGTTGCGCATTTCGATAATTTCTTCGGTAGGCACCAACACTTCACCGAAGCGTTCACCCATTCCAAATCGTTGAATGCGTTCAATCAACGAGCGCTTCACTGTTTGTTCGAAACCAGAATAAGCGTGCACTACATACCAACGTTTTTCCATGCTTTAGCTCCTCAGCCGCTCATCGTCCAACGCACAAGCGTCGCCAGGATATAGTCAATAAAAAACATCAAAATACCTACAATGATGACGCCTACGATGACAACCATTGTCGTTTGAGTGGTTTCTTGCTTAGTGGGCCAGACCACTTTGCGCAGCTCAATCATCGCCGCAGCAAGAAATTTCAAAAAAGAAACGCCTGGACTGCTACGAGTCATCGCAGCGCCGCCTGCGATGAGCGCAGCGACAAACGTCAACACGCGAACCCAGGCCGGCCAAGCGGGGTTAAAATAGTAAAATGCGAAAATGCCAGCCGCTATCAGCGCGACACCTGCAAACAAGATTGCGTAATCGACGGGCGCAAGCATCCGCGTAGATGTTGTGTTTTCAACTTTTGCATTCATGTTGCGATTTCTTCCTTGAATCAACGACCGCCTCAAGCGCCTGTCGAAAATCGACACCTTGGGTGGCAGGCCAGTAGGGACTCGAACCCCAAACCTGCGGTTTTGGAGACCGCTGCTCTGCCAATTGAGCTACTGGCCTTCAGAGAAAAACTGACTGGCGCAAAAACTAAAGACTTAAATCCAGTTTAAGCACCGCTCAATCTCAAAAAAACGAGCGCGTTTCCAAAATACGCGCGCGTTTGCGTTGCATATTACAAATTACTTGATGACTTTTGCCACAACGCCTGCACCAACGGTACGGCCGCCTTCACGAATCGCGAAACGCAGACCATCTTCCATCGCAATCGGCGCAATCAAAGAAAC
>JAYTAO010000036.1:0-2200 GCA_043737435.1 Rhodanobacteraceae bacterium
GGCTGCGGCGTTTAAAACTTGATCGACTTCCGCCAGCTTAATGCCCATCGCACGAAAAATTTCCAGGCGCGTTTGCGTCTTTAAATTTTTCCGATTCATCGCCTGAGGCCCGGTTTTTGCGGCGGCTTTATCGGCGCCTTTATCGGCGTGCGGCCCAGCTTTAGCGGCGGCGCTTTCTTTCAATATGATTGTGTGGCTTAAGTAGTACGCAAAAGGCTCGCCTTGATTACGTCGTACGCGCACCGCTCGGTCTACCAATGTGTGCGGCTTAATGCGCAGGGCATCGCTAATCGCTTTAGGAGCCGGCACGCGCTCAAAGCTGAGCACGTCCACCGTGGTTTCGCGCCCCATGATATTGAGGCTTTCCAGGTTCCCGGTCAGTGGGGCGCGCAGGCGCGGGCTGGGCGGCGGGCGCAAGCGCACGTGGGTGCCGCGCCCCGCGCGACGTTCAACCAGACCATCGCGGCCCAGCTCATTTAACGCGCGTTTGCTGGTGATGCGCGACACCGAAAAACGCGTGGCAAGCTCGATTTCGCTGGGCAGTAGGCTAGCTTGCGGCAATTCGCCGGACTCGATTTTGCTTTTTAATAGCGCATAGAGTTGGTGATACAGCGGTGCGGCTTGCGTATTGTTGACCGCAAGCGCATCCGCATCGGTGAATAGCGACGCGTTGCTTGGCTTGGGCAAACTATTCAAGTCAGCCTTGTCTGCCTTTATTTTCATGCGTCGGAATTAAAAAGCCGGGCGCCAAAGACTCAACTTTCCGGACGCATATACGGGAATAACAGCACGTCGCGAATTGAGGCGCAATCGGTTAGCAACATAACTAAGCGATCAATGCCGATGCCTTCACCGGCGGTCGGTGGCATGCCGTATTCCAATGCGCGGATGTAGTCGGAATCAAAATGCATCGCTTCATCATTGCCCGCGTCTTTTTCGGCAACCTGCGCCTGAAAACGTTGCGCTTGATCTTCAGGATCGTTGAGCTCCGAAAAGCCGTTGGCAATTTCCCGGCCAGCGATAAAGAGCTCAAAACGATCGGTGATTTCCGCATCATCATCGCAACGGCGCGACAGTGGGCTGACTTCCATCGGATAATGCGTGATGAAAGTCGGCTGCTGTAAGTTCGCTTCGACTAGCTCTTCAAATAGCGCCAGCAACAACTTGCCCCAACCGTCGTTATCATTAAATTTTATTTTGCACGCCGCGCATTGGCCACGCAGATAGACCACGTCACGACAATTGGCGGGCGTCATGGCCGTAATCGCTGCTTGTACGGAATCTTCCAAACGCACCCGTGCGAACGCCGCCGCAAAATTCAGCGCTTGGCCCTGATAGCTAAAAGCGGTGTTGCCATGCGCTAACAGCGCCAATTCGCGCAGCAATTCTTCGGTAATGTCCATCAAATCGGTGTAGCGCGCATAGGCCCAGTAGAATTCCATCATTGTGAATTCTGGATTGTGGCGGGTGCTGACGCCTTCATTTCTAAAATTGCGATTAATCTCATAAACGCGATCAAAGCCGCCCACGGTCAGGCGCTTTAAATACAGCTCAGGTGCAACGCGTAAATACATATCCATCGATAATGCGTTGTGATGCGTCTTGAACGGTTTGGCGTTAGCACCGCCTGGGATGTAATGCATCATCGGTGTTTCGACTTCCATAAAACGCCGCGCATCCATAAAGCGACGAATATGGCTGATGATTTTCGAGCGCATTACAAACACCGCGCGTGAATCTGCTGAGACGATTAAGTCCACATAGCGCTGGCGATAGCGCGTTTCTAAATCACTGAGCCCTAAAAATTTGTCCGGTAGCGGCCGCAGTGCTTTGCTGAGCAAACGTATTTGCACGCTGTGCACGGAAAGCTCGCCAGTTTTGGTGCGAAACATAGTGCCGGTGGCGCTGACGATATCGCCTAAATCAAAGGTTTTGAACGCCGCGTAGCTGGCATCGCCGACATCGTTGGTGCGCACAAACAACTGGAGTTCGCCGGTGTAGTCTTGAATCGTCGCGAAGCTGGCTTTTCCCATGATGCGCTTGAGCATCAACCGCCCGGCTACGGTAACGGTTTTGCCCGCTGCTACAATGGCTTCGGCGGCAACTCCATCGAATTCTGTTTGTAAATCACCAGAAAAATCAGTGACTTGCACATCATTTGGATAAGCGTTTCCGGAATCGCGCAGCAATTTCAATTTGC